>JAZOVL010000099.1:0-3169 GCA_045658685.1 Pilosibacter sp. | reverse complement strand
AACAATACAATCAGGTTTTTGATCTGATTCTATCACTTGTACTTCGCAGTGATTTGCTTCTGCCAAGGGAGTTAGCTGATAGCTTTATGGATGATGAAGCATTTGGCTTTGCAAGTAGAATGTATTTGGCGGGTTTAACTCAGAAACCGGATACAACAATGGAATAGTGTTTACATAGATAAGCGACGTAAACGCTCCATAGCGCGTACCCTCATTAACACAAGCCGCTAACGCGGCTGTGTTAAAAGAGATTATTCCGGTTTCCGGATGTTTTCTGGAAGACTCTTAGACCAAGGAAGCAGTTCTTCTAAGAACTTCATATCCTTATCTTCCATATGTTCCGGTATAACGGATAATAAATATTCAAAATACTCGTACGGCTTCAGATTGTTCGCCTTTGCTGTTTCTGCAATACTGTAAATGATTGCAGATGCTTTTGCTCCGCTAACTGTATCGATTGCCTGCCAGTTTTTCTTTCCTATGCAGAACCCTCGGATTGCACGCTCGGCAGCATTGTTATCGATCGGTACCTCTCCATCTTCAAGGAATACACGAAGGTATTTTTCCTGATTTAGTGTATATCCGTAAGCATCGCCAAGTTTGCTTTTGGAAGACACTTCGATATGTGTTTTATTGAGGTACGAAAATAAAGCATCAACCAGTGGTTTTATAACCACCTGACGCTGCTGTAGACGTTCTTCAGCTGTAAGATCCTGAAGTTTTCCTTCCTCACGGTAGATCGCCTGGATTTGCTTCATTACCAGATATGCGTTCGACTTGGAGCGAGCTTCTTTCGGGATTACCTTTAATGCTTCATCAAACCGGCGGCGACAGTGAACCCAGCATCCAGCGATGGTCAGATCCTCCTTTTCTTTTTCAAGAGAATGATATACCTGATATCCATCTGTCAGACAGATTCCGGAATAGTTTTTCAGAAATTCCCGAGGATGTGATGTGTTTCTGGTTTTCTGATATTCATAAAGAACGATCTGTTCTTTTTGATACAGATGACCGGAGCGATACACCCACATCCAGCTTTTGGAACCTGCTGGACGACCATCCTTTGTGACAAGACAAGGCGTTTCATCTGCCTGTATGACATGATACTCATATAGTTTCTGGTGCAGATAATCGTAAAGGAGACTCAGATATTCTTCTGAGAGGCGGATCATCCAGTGAGCCATGTTTTTGCGGTTTATCGATACACCGTAACGTTCGAATTCCTTTTCGGAACGATAGAGTGGAACCGCATTCACATATTTACTGTTTATGATGGCAGCTGCAAGTGATGAAGATACCGGACTTCCATGAAGCAGTGACTTTGGATGAGGTGCTTTCACCATGTGATCATCGGTCTTACCTGCATAGATACCGATATGGTGTTCTTCCACTTCAATCTTTGCAGGCACGAAGCGATAACGGCTGGATATTTCATCCGGAAGCTGTTTCCATCCAGACTCACCAAACTCAGCGATAAGTTCCTCCTCAGAAAGGTAATGGTCGATCCGGTTTACAGGAAGTCCTGACAGACCTTTCTGTTTTTTGCCAATCGGTTTTTTCTTGCGCGGAACAGTGTCCTCTTCCTCCATCGGTTCGAGATCGCAGACTGCTTCTGCTTCATTAAAGAATGCAATCGTACCGTCTACTTCCATAAAGTAGATCTGTGAATAGTCTTCCATCTTTTCAGAAGAGCGACCAAAGCGTTCCTGTTTTGACAAAACCAGCTGTTCCATGATCTGCTGAAGTTTTTTGTCCATTTCATCCAGTTTGGCAGTCTGTTTTTCAGACTCTTCCTGCAACGCAAGAAAAAGCTGGACGAGGATCGTCTTATCAATGCTATTTAATTGTTCTTCTGTATACTTTATTGCCATAGTCTGCCACTCCTTCTTCTGAAAAGCAGTATATCAGAAATGGCCCGATTTGACTATCCGGCATGAAATTCCCCTTCGTCATTATGACGGTGGATAACAGAACAAAAAATCCTGAGGTTCCGAGAAAGTTCAAGGTTTTTTATTCTGTTATCCACAACACAGAGCGTCACACAGGGTATATTGGAAATCTTCCTGTACAATGGCGTCTCTTGCCGTGGATAACGATTGAAAATCCTGTTTTTAGGATATTTTAAATTTAAAAAAGTTCTACTTTTTGCACAACATTACATAGCTCTGGGTGGATGTTCAAGCTTTACAATCGGGTGTTTTGCAACAATCTCAAATCCTTGCATAAGTAAAGAGTATTGTTCTTTTGATATTTCTATGGCTTCATTTGCAGAACGCGGCCATTTGAAAGTACCAATGCTGATCCTTTTATATAGAAGTAAGAATCCATCACCCTCCCAGACCAATCCTTTTATTCGATCCGGCTTCTTGCCGCAAAACAGAAATAAAGTGTTTTTATCATACGGATCCAGATTGAACTGGAATTTTATGATCGCAGCCAACCCATCGATCCCTTTTCTTAAATCTGTAGTCCCTATAGCTAAATATACTTTTTTGAATCCGGAAGCATCGTTAAGCATTGGCAATGGCTCCTATCAGATTTCTAATGAAATCTGAAGTTGCTTGTTCTTTGATCTCGATCGTAATACCACCGGATAAATGAAGGACCGCAACCGTTGAATCCACCGGATGTGAAACTTCAGGAATTGAAGAAGGAAGAGAATGTGAGGCAGGAACAGGTAATTCTACAAAACTTGTTTCCGGTACCTCCATCTGCTCCAAAACTGCTTGGCGTACACGTTTTAATCGCCAGTAGTAATTCGCTTTTGTAATGTTATGCTGCGAGCACCATTCTTCGACGGTCATATCTTTAGGGCGATTCTGGCATTCCTGAATCTCTAAAGCCCATTGACGCAGACGAACCTGTGCTGCAACTTGACTTTCTTTTGATGCCATAGACTAACCTCCGTATCGTAGTGGTCAAAAAAGTTAAGTCAACTATTTTGACTGAACAATTAAGACTTTGGTGAGTATTCCGGACTGATTTCCATCAAGAATCCGGACTTTGGAAATCGCTGTTCCGTTTAATCGGAAATCGAGATTCCGGACACGGAAATCGCCATTGCAGTGCCTTATAATGAATTCATACATCGTAAGATGTAAATTCATTGTAAGGAGGTCAAACACTATGACCAAATATCGTGAAATCCTCCGGCTGACAGCTTTGGGAC
>JAZOVL010000098.1:0-7592 GCA_045658685.1 Pilosibacter sp. | reverse complement strand
GGATAACTCGATCGTTGTACTGGAGAGCTGCTTCCGTTCTACTGGAAAGAACGGCGGTTTTGTAGAGGCGAGAAAAGCAGCGCTTGAGGGAACAGTGAAGGTGTTCCAGTCCATTCTGGGCGGTACTTTGACAACCTGTGTTGTATTCCTTCCGCTTGCAGTTATGAAAGGACTTTCCGGTCAGCTGTTCCAGCCGCTCGGATTTACGATCGTATTTGGTCTTGTAGCTTCTTTGATCTCTGCGATGACTCTGGTTCCGCTCTGTTATGCATACTACAGACCGAAGGAGAGAACAACAACTCCGTCCAGCCGTTTTATGAATGCTCTGCAGGATGGATATCGTTCCCTAATCAAAACATTGCTGCGTCATAAGGCGATGGTTATGTTTACATCCGTGGCACTTCTGGCACTGTCTCTGTTCCTTGCAACTCAGATTGAGATGGAGCTCATGCCGATGACAGATGATGGTATCATCGGAATTTCAATTGATTCACAGCCGGGTCTTACGATTGAAGAGATCAATAAGATCGGAATGCGCGCAGAAGAATACATTGCACAGGATGAAGACGTGGACTCCTACCTTCTTTCCTACGGAAGCTCCGGCCTGAATCTGACCGGAGGCGGCGGAATCTCTCTGACCGCATACTTAAAGGAAGAACGTACAAGAAAGACATCAGAAGTCTTGAAGGAATGGAAGAAAGAAATGCAGACATGGCCGGATTGTGTTGTGTCTTTACAAGAACAGTCTTCCATGGGCAGTATGTCGATGCTGGAGGCAGATCAGATCGAGATCATCTTACTGAGCACAGATTATGACCATCTGAAAGATATTTCTGATGAGATCGTAGATAAACTGCGTGCCCGTGAGGACACAGCGCAGATCCATTCCTCAATGGAGAATGATGCTCCGCTTGTAAAGGTCTATGTTGATCCGGTTAAAGCGACCGCGGAAGGTCTGACACCGGTGCAGGTGGCAGGCCAGGTATACATGATGCTCAGTGGTACGGAAGCAATGACTATGAACGTTAAGGGCAATGATCTTTCTGTTATGGTTGAATATCCGGCAGGTGAGTATGATACGATCGATGAACTGCAGGGAATCGTGGTTTACAATACCATGGGTTCTGCAGTAGCACTTGCTGATATTGCTGAGATTGGCTTTGAGGACAGCCCATCCAGCATTTCAAAGACAGATAAACAGTATCAGGTGACAATTTCCGGTTCGTTAAATGACTTAGGTGACGAACATTCTCTGGATGAGATCCGTGAAGAGATCGTGAAACCTTATCTGAGCAGTGATGTGAAGGAACAGGAGAATACGATGGTAGATATGATGAATGAGGAGTTTGGTTCTCTTTATGCGGCCATCGGATATGCGACATTCCTTGTATTCGTAGTTATGGCCTCTCAGTTTGAGTCTCCGAAGTTCTCGATCATGGTTATGACAACAATCCCGTTTGCGCTGATCGGATCCTTTGGTCTTCTCTGGCTGGTTGGAGTGAAGATCAGTATGCCGGCTCTTCTTGGATTTATGATCCTGGTTGGTACGGTTGTTAATAACGGTATTTTGTATGTAGATACCGTGAATCAGTATCGTATGGAAATGGATCTTGAGACTGCGCTGGTGGAAGCTGGTGCGACACGACTTCGCCCGATCCTTATGACAACGCTGACCACGATTGTAGCTTTGGTACCGCTGGGACTTGGTATTGGTCAGGCGGGTCAGATGATGCAGGGTCTTGCCCTTGTTGATATGGGTGGTCTGATCGCGTCTACAGTTCTGGCACTTCTCATGCTGCCAATCTATTACAGCGTGATGAACGGCAAGACAAAAAAAGAGCCGGAATATGATTTATAGTGCCTCAAGATCAGAGGAGATGATAGAAAACATGAAACGTAGAAATAAATGGAAAAGAGCCTGGTCGCTGGTTCTGGCGACTGTTGTGCTGGGAAACTGTGGAAGTTTCCTGAATGACAGTTTTACAAGCTATGCAGCTGAATCTGTCTCGGCACCGACTGCACAAAGTGGTGATGTTTCAGAAATAGCGGGAAAATCCAATGTCAAGACGCCTCTTGATTCTTACACAGAGGCAGAAATGCTATGTTTTGGGGACAATGTTCTGGAATACTGGGAAATCCAGGGGTTAGTAGAGCATTATAATCCCTCTTATTTAAAGCAGCTTGATATTTTTAATGGAAATCCGGATGGAAGTTCCGGCCTTTCCAAACATCAATTACTGCTCATGGCAGAGGAGTTCCGCTACGAGGCAAAGGAGCTGAAACAAGAGGCTGAGGACCTGAAAGACTCCATCAGTGAGGAGGCTTATCTGGAATATCAGGATAATATCAAGACATTAAAACGTTTTGCAAAGGAAAAAGAAGAGGCGGCAGACGGAACCCCGAACACAAGGCGTGCGCTCCGCATTGTCCGCAACCAGCAAACCATTTCAGTTTCCGCGCAGATGCGTAAATATCAGGCTTTGCTGGAGCAGAATGAAATCGCGCAAAAGAGTCTGGAACTTGCAGAACTTTCCTACACTTCTTCCGAGAGGCAGTATGCCATCGGAATGATCTCTGGCGAGGAATTGCTGGCGGCTCAGGATTCCTTAAACACTGCGAAGGCTTCTGCAGATGCATCTGCGGCTGCGCTGCGAAAGGGAAAACAGTCTTTGATCACAGCCCTGGGCTGGAGCTATGATGGGAATCCGGATATCCGAAAGATTCCGGAGCCGGATCTGACAAAGGTGGAAGGGTATCATCTGGAAACGGATATGGAACTTGCAGTCGGAGCCAACTATGATGTGGCAGATATTCGAAGAACAGACAAATCGCAGTTCAATGGAACCCAGGATAAGATGAGACAGATTAAGGAAAAGGAAAATGAAGTCCGTATGCAGATGGAATATTTGTATAAAGACATTCAGCAGAAAGTATTGTCCTATCAGTCTGCAGAGGAAAGCTGGCCAGTGTCAGAGGCAAAGTTTGCACAGGCAGAGCGAAAACTCGCTCTTGGTATGATCAGCAAAGCAGAATATCTGGCAGAGGAAATTACGTGGCTGACCGCCAAGGCAAACAAAGAACAGGCAGCACTGAATCTGCAGGCAGCGATGGAAACGTATGAGTGGGCGATCAAAGGATTGATATAATAGGTGAAAAATATGAAAAAGAAATGGAAACGTGTACTTCCGATGGCGCTTTCAATATCTATGGCGATGACTCCGGTTATGACGTATGCGAAGGAATTTGTTCCGCAGCCGGGCAAACCATACGATGATGAGACACAAAAACGTCTGGAAGATAATGTGATGGAATATGAAGAAATCAGTCGTCTGATTGATGTATACAATACAACACTTCAGAATCTGCGAGAAACATATGCGGATACAAAGGATTCCATGAGTGATATTGATGATTTAAAGGATCAGATTGAGGACGGTTCCGAACAGTTGTCAGATGCTGCTGCGCAGCTTGAGACAACAGCAGAGATGTTTAAGGGAATGCTGGGGTTTGAAAGTCCGATGCTTCCGGCAGGCATGTCGGTGTCTCCGTCGGCCTATGCAGAGATGGTTTATTCTTCTGTATTGCTGGGACAGCAGTCGGAGCAGATGCTTTTGAGTGCGGACCAGTTGACGGAGATGACTCCGGAGATGATGCGGATTCAGATGATCGATACGCCTCGTGCGGCGTTGATTGCTGGCGCACAGAGCGCATTGATCGGTTATGAGCAACTGATCCTCCAAAAGGGCAGCTTACAATCGACTCTGGAGTTATTACAAGCGGTATATCAGTCCACAGAGCGTCAGGCGGCAGCCGGAATAGCAACACAGAATGATGTGCTTTCTGCAAAACAGAACCTGGATTCTGTACTGGCAGGACTTATGACCATCGAAGCCAATGAAGTAAAAATTCGCCAGACTCTTTGTACGATGCTTGGCTGGGCGTACGATGCCTCTCCGGAGATTCCGGAAATTCCGGAAGTGGATCCGGTTCAGATAGAGTCGATGAATTTGGAGTCAGATACGCAGAAAGCGCTGGGAAATAACTTTACATTAAAGTATAATCGTCTTAGTAAAGAGACTCTGACAAACGGTTCTGTGGAAATGCAGAATCTGCTCCGTACAATCGATGCCGAAGAGGCAGAGGTGAAATCTTCCATGGTAAACCTATATTACTCAGTAAATCAGGCAAAGAATGATCTCAGCAATGCACAGACTGCCTTTTCTCTGGAACAGTCCAAAATGGATCTGGCCGAGCGTAAGATGGCACTGGGCATGATCGGTAAACTGGAGTATCTGCAGCAAAAGAATGCGTATGCGACAGCGGAAGTGAACGTGAGAACAGCGGAGCTGACACTTTTACAGGCAGTTGAAACGTATGACTGGGCTGTGCAGGGAAACTTAACATTAAGTCAATAATCAATGATTTGGAGGATTATTTATGACTGCAGCAGTGGTATTTTTAGCTCCGGTCGTGGCAGGACTGATCCAGTCGGTGACAGGTTTTGGCTCTGGTATCTTTATGATGGTGTTTTTTCCGATGCTCTTTCCGATTTTAGGAGCATCTGCGATATCATCCGCGATTTCTCTTGCCGGAACATGTTCACTTAGCTGGCATTACAGAAAACATTGTCAGTGGAAGCTGACGATTATCCCAGCGATCATCTACATTTTAGTAAGTTCGGTTGCTGTATTACTGGCACCGTATCTTCCAACCGATCTCTTAAAAAAAGTATTCGGTGTATTTTTAATGATCCTGGCTGTGTATTTTCTGGTGTTTTCTTCCAGACTGAAGATCAAGGCCAATCTGGCGAGCGCTGCCGTATGCGGAACGCTTGCAGGTATTTTAGGAGGTTTGTTTGGTATCGGCGGTCCTCCAATGGTTATTTATTTCCTGGCAGCACTGGATGACAAAGAAGAATATCTGGGAACGATCCAGCTTCATTTCTTTGTCACAGGTGTATACATGCTGGCTTTCCGAATCTATAAAGGAATTTATACAATGGATATGATCCCGTATACGATCCTTGGTATGGCAGGTATCATGATCGGTAAAAAGATCGGAACAAAGATTGTAGACCGCATCAACGCGGATACGATGAAGAAATTGGTTTATGCGTTCCTTGGCGTGTCCGGTTTCCTGAATCTTCTATAATCTCAATCGAATAATTCCGCTAGCTTGAAGCGTATATTTAATCGGGGCAGGAGAGGATCCTGCTCCGTTTTTTTTGCCCTGTCGAAAGAGACGCGTCTGGCTCTCAGCAGGGATTGGAAATCGTCTTCAGGTAGAAGTGTCTGCAAAAGTTCCTTTGACGAATCCGGAACGACCGCATAAGTACTGTCAATATAACATAAAGAAGGATAGAGGACGCACCAGAAGTTTTTTCCTCCGCCCTTACCCAGCACAACTCGTACAGCCTCATATTTTCCGGCCGGAAATGTCATGTCTCCGTAGGTTTTCTGAGGAAATTGGCAAGTTTCCAGACGGACGTCAGCCCTATAGTCAAAACCTTGCTTTTGCATAAATTTTTCTGCAGACTCTGCAAGCGCATGTTTGTTGTTTTGGATATATTTGACCAGTTCTTCTCGGTTGACAGAATCCGGCGCCTCACTGCGAATGGTCTCCAGCAGAAAGTCCTTCACTTTTAATTTTAATGCCTGATCATCTGGGGAATCGCTGTTAGCCAGCACATGAAAACGAAGGATCTCGGGAGCGATCCTGGAAGCAAGTGCTTCCTGATTTCTGCGCACTCCGGACATGGCCAGCAGGAAAGTGAGCAGGATGATCGTCAGGGACAGGCAAAAGTCATAGTTCTTTTTCAATTTATCCACCTCAATTTTTATCATTTTACTATTTGTTATTATTCCCAGTTGTGCTATAATCTAAACGAACTGCGCCCATTTTACGGAAATGGGCATAAACTCCGATAAAAGAGAGGATCATAACATGAGCAAAATGAACCTGGTTGCACTGTTTGGCGGTCAGTCTTCCGAACATGTAGTTTCCTGCATGTCTGTACAGAACGTGGTCGCAAACATCGATACAGAAAAATATAATGTAATTTTAGTGGGAATCACAGAAGAGGGTCACTGGGTAAAGGTGAACTCCACAGAAGAGATTAAAAATGACACATGGAGAGAGAGCAAGGTAAGCGCTGTGCTGTCTCCGGATGCGAAAGAGAAGTGCCTTCTGGTTATGGAAGACGGTAAGGTGGAGAAAGTTCCGGTGGATGTAGTATTTCCGGTGCTTCACGGTCTCTATGGTGAAGACGGAACGGTTCAGGGTATTCTGGAGTTGGCGAGAATTCCGTATGTTGGCTGCGGCGTTCTGGCATCCGCAGTATCCATGGATAAGATGTCCACAAAGGTTATTGTAAACAGTCTCGGAATTCGCCAGGCTGCATTTGTGGCAGTATTGAAAGAAGAGATGAATGATATGGATGCGATTGTTGCAAAAATCGAGAATGCATTCCCGTATCCGGTATTTGTAAAACCGTCTAACGCAGGTTCTTCCAAGGGTGTATCCCGTGCGGATAGCCGTGAGGAACTGGTGGCAGGTCTGGAAGAGGCGGCAAAACACGACAGACGAATCCTTGTTGAAGAAATGATCGTTGGTCACGAGGTTGAGTGTGCGGTTTACGGCGGCGGCCTTGAGGAAGTGCAGGCATCCGGTGTGGGCGAGATTCTCGCAGCAGCAGATTTCTACGATTTTGAAGCGAAATATTACAATGCAGAATCCAAGACAGTGATCGATCCGGAGCTTCCGGGCAACACAGCAGAGATCGTTCGCGAAGCTGCGATCAAGATCTTCAAAGGTGTGGACGGATACGGTCTTTCCCGTGTGGATTTCTTCGTAGAGGCTGACGGCGGTGTTGTGTTCAACGAGATCAACACACTTCCGGGCTTTACAGCGATCAGCATGTATCCGATGCTTTGGGAAGCAAGAGGAATCAGCAAGCCACAGCTTGTGGATGCGCTGATCAGTCATGCATTTAAGAGATATGAAAGGTAAGTTGTAGGATATATGGACAAAAATGCAGCAATCGGAGTTTTTGACTCCGGCGTGGGCGGTCTGACAGTTGCCCGCGAGATCATGCGCCAGCTCCCGGAAGAGAAGATCATTTATTTCGGTGATACGGCGCGTCTTCCGTATGGAAGCAAGTCCAAGGAGACAGTTATCCGCTTCTCCGAGCAGATCATCCGTTTCCTGCGTACCAAAGACGTAAAAGCAATCGTAATCGCCTGCAATACCGCTTCTTCCTTTGCATTAGACGAAGTTCGTAAGGCAGAAGATATTCCGATCATCGGTGTGATCAATGCCGGTGCCAGAGCTGCGGTAGCGGCTTCCAAGAACGGTAAGATCGGTGTGATCGGAACGGAAGGTACCATCAACAGCGGTACTTACGCGAAGGCAATCATGGATATGAAACCAGGCGTTGAGGTATTTGGTAAAGCATGCCCGCTGTTTGTACCGCTTGTAGAAGAGGGGATGTTCCATGACACAGTGACTGATGAGATTTCTTCCAGATATTTACAGGAGTAGAAATCTAAATATATTGTTTCTCTGTTACTGGGGTGCTCCCACTATCCCCTGAT
>JAZOVL010000097.1:0-3613 GCA_045658685.1 Pilosibacter sp. | reverse complement strand
ACCGACGTTGGCCACCTTACAAGTGACGCCGACGAGGGTGAGGACAAAATGCTCAAAGGCGCAAAGCGCGAGAAAAAGACTGTTCTTGAGATCGCAAAGTTCTATACAGATGCTTTCTTCTCTGACTGTGCAAAGCTGAACATTAAAACTCCGGATGTTGTTGAGCCGGCTACAAACTGCATTGACAGCTTTATTGAGATGATCGAGAAATTGCTTGAAAAGGGTTATGCTTATCAGGCAGGCGAGAATATTTATTTTGATACTTCCAAGTTGAGCGAGTATTATGTATTCGGTAATCACAGTGAAGAAGACCTGATGGTTGGTGTTCGTGATGACGTTACAGAAGATACAAATAAGAAGAATAAAAATGACTTCGTTCTCTGGTTTACAAAGTCTAAATTCGAAGATCAGGCATTAAAATGGGACAGCCCGTGGGGTGTTGGTTATCCGGGATGGCACATCGAATGTTCCTGCATCAGCATGAAGCATCTTGGTGAGTATATGGATATCCACTGTGGAGGTATCGACAATATGTTCCCACACCACACAAATGAGATCGCACAGAGTGAGGCATACCTTGGCCACAAGTGGTGTAACTACTGGTTCCATGTACATCATTTAAATGATCAGTCCGGTAAGATGAGTAAGTCCAAGGGCGAGTTCCTGACAGTTTCCTTGCTGGAATCCAAGGGTTATAATCCGCTGGCATACAGACTGTTCTGCTTACAGTCCCACTACAGAAGTCCGCTTGTATTCTCTTTTGAGGCACTTGATCAGGCTGAGGGTACTTATAAGAAACTGAAAAAACGTATCGCAAATCTGGAAAAAGACGGTGTTGTGGATGAGGCAGCTGTTGCAGAGTATAAAGAGAAGTTCGTTGAGGCAGTTGGCAACGATGTAAATACTTCCATGGGTGTTACACTGCTTTATGATGTATTAAAGAGTGAGCTGAATGGTCCGACAAAACGTGCGATCATTGATAGCTTCGATTATGTTCTCAGCCTTGATCTTCTGAAAGAGGATGTGCAGGAAGAAGAGAGCGGCGTAGATGCAGAGCTTGAGGCTTATGTACTTGCAAAAATCGAAGAGAGAAAAGCTGCAAAGAAAGCTAAGGATTTCGCTCTTGCTGATGCGATCCGCAATGAACTGTTAGAGCATGGCATTATCATTAAGGATACAAGAGAGGGCGTAAAATGGGAGAAAGCTTAAGCTTTTTTAAAGAGGCATTCCAGCTGAAAGAAGTCGATGCAGGAATGTACTCTCCGTTAGTATTGGCTTACGTTGGAGATGCTGTTTATGAGATTATGATTCGTACGAAGGTTGTGAATGGAGGAAGTGTGCAGGTAAATAAGCTTCACAAACATTCTGCGGCTCTGGTAAAGGCGGAAACTCAAGCGAAGATAGCCATGACTCTTCTGGAAGAACTGACGGAAGAAGAAATGGCTGTATACAAAAGAGGCAGAAATGCAAAGTCATATACCATGGCGAAAAATGCTTCGATGAAGGATTACCGTATGGCGACAGGTTTTGAGGCTTTGATCGGATTTTTGTATCTGTCGGAACAGCACCATCGTCTGGTAGAACTGGTAAGCCATGGACTGGAAAAAATCGGCGAAATGGAGAACTAACATGAGATACGAAGAATTAACAATAGAAGGACGTAACGCCGTTATGGAGGCTTTTCGTTCCGGCAAAACTATCGACAAACTGTTTGTACTGGATGGTTGTCAGGATGGTCCGGTAAAGTCCATTGTTCGTGAAGCTAAGAAACACGATACGATCGTAAATTTTGTTGCAAAAGAGCGTCTGGACCAACTTTCTGATACCGGTCATCACCAGGGCGTGATTGCATTCGCTGCTGCATATGAGTATGCAGAGGTGGAGGATATCCTGAGAATTGCCGAGGAAAAGGGTGAACCACCGTTTGTATTCCTTTTAGACGGTATTGAAGATCCGCACAACCTTGGTGCGATCATCAGAACAGCAAACCTTGCAGGTGCCCACGGTGTGATCATTCCAAAGAGAAGAGCCGCTGGTCTGACAGCAACTGTTGCAAGAACTTCTGCAGGAGCATTAAACTACACACCAGTTGCGAAAGTAACTAATATGGCAAATACGATCGAAGAACTGAAAGAGAAAGGTATGTGGTTTGTCTGCGCAGATATGGGCGGCGAAGTGATGTACCGTTTGAATCTGAAGGGTTCCATTGGTCTTGTCATTGGCAATGAGGGAGACGGTGTGAGCCGCCTTGTGAAGGAGAAGTGTGACATGATCGCTTCCATTCCGATGAAGGGTGATATTGATTCTCTCAATGCGTCTGTTGCGGCAGGTGTTCTGGCTTATGAAATTGTGAGACAAAGACTTATTCTATAAAGACGTGATTGTAATTGCAGGGGGAACGCACAAAAAGTGCGTTCCCCCTGCTGTTTTAAATAATATTAACCAGTTAATCCTCCAGTGTAAATACCTGATACATATTAGACCACGGGTTTCCGATAATATAGCTTGTGTAAGCTCTGCCAGGCCGAACATTGATGCTGTAAGTGAGAAGAGGATTATTAACCGCACAACCAGGACAGGACGTACCTGTGATGACTGCGAATACGAGCTGAGGAAGCTCATTAAAGGTTGAAATATTAACTTGAGAGTTTGTTACGAAGAAGGTGTAATTTCCTGCAGTTGCCTGTTTGAAAGAAGTAACTTCTTTATAACCGACGCCAGCAAACACAATCTGATTGTTGAATAAACGGACGTCATAATTGGAACCGTTGTAAGACATATTTGCAACACGGATACATCCGGAACCAGATGGGATATTCGTACATCCCATATCCGAAACTTTTGTCAATGTGACACCGCCGTTGGTGTCCAGAATAATCATGGTCACACGTTCGCCGGAAATAAATGCCAGCGTCTGCTGATAGAGGATCGGACCATTGGTACGGCGAACGGTTACTGTGTGGAAACCGTCGGAAATCTGAGAGTAATTGGAAACGGTTGCGAATGTGGATCCGGAGAATACATTCTGACCGTCTATAAGAACATCCAGATTCATTCCATTGGTGGTCGCGTTTAGGAAGCGGACCTGACCATAGTAAGTAACGGACGGAATGCCAGGTGTCGGAAACGGGAACATTGGAAAATCCGGTCGGAAATCAGGACGCAGATCTGGCCATTGCATATTTCCGGGATAAGCCGGGCGTCCACCTTCGGGAGCAATGGGAGTAGTGGGGATATTTGACAGGTCATCTCCAGGATAAGCGGGCATACCGCCTGGAGGTGCGACAGGAGTGGTCGGTATTCCGGCTATGTCATTCCTTGTTGACATGGCGTTGTTGTTGGACTCTGTTGCAGCAGGTGTATTTGTATCTGGCATGAAAAACCTCAGTGTTTTTTTAGTATATGATATGATACTGCATGAAAAAAGTTCCTGTTGACAAAAAAACGCAGGCATGATAATATATCAAAGGTTTCTTTACATGCTACTATAGCTCAGTAGGTAGAGCGCATCCTTGGTAAGGATGAGGTCTCCGGTTCAAGTCCGGTTAGTAGCTTGCGCGTAGACAGAGAGCAGTGCGAAAAAAGGAAAGGGAGAATTCCAGTGTTATGCTTG
>JAZOVL010000096.1:0-4234 GCA_045658685.1 Pilosibacter sp. | reverse complement strand
AGCCATACCGGAGTTGATCAATAATAAGCTATTGTCATTGTGCGGAACAAGGGAATAGCTGTTTTTTGCAAGATGTCCTTTGCTCTCGAAGAATTCGAGAAACATTTTTCTCAGTTCATTTACACCATATTTCTGCATGGTTCTTTGCCTCCTGGTTACGATTTATTTCGCAATTAAATGTTTCAATTTAAAGGTTGTATCATCACACTTATCGCATGGTACACCAACATACACTATATCATAATCGTATTTTCGAATATATGCAAGAAGAAATTACACGAAATGAAAGAAAAAAGTCTGTCGGAACCATACAATGCTCCAACAGACTTTCCTATTTGCAAACACTCTGACTAGTTTAGATTTAATACATCTTCGTACTCTGACACCAGCCAATAACAACGTTCTTTTGTTTTTTCTGCCAAGGCTCTCACATAATCAGGATTCTGATTCTGTGCATTTTTCATACCAGTCTTGGCAGAAGCTTTCTCCGCATAAAGGTCGCGTTCTTTGATCCATTCTACTTCAAGGAGTTTCAATGCTTCGATTTCCCCTTTTTCCAGTTTTCCACGAATCGTCTGATAAACATGATTCAGCTCATAATCCCATAACGCCCGTTCCTGCTCAGCAGCTGTCAAATAAGCCGAACGGTTATCGACAGTCACATTTTCCCATAACTGCAACGCATTCTGTTCAGTCTGGGAAAATCGTTCAAAAAAGTCCTCCGCATGATAAGAAGTGCTTTCTTCTTCTGCCTCGATCACCGAGTTTGTTGCGACAACTGGATCAAGTGGAGATTTTACGGTTTCCTGAACTGCCTCATTCTTTGTCGTGTCAATCGGTGCCTTCGGACTGGCTGCCATAAATGCTGCCGGCTCCTCTGCAGGTGCACTTTCCTCAGCTGCTTCTATCAGCTCTTCTTCCGTCATTTCTTCCACTGCTGTATCTGCCACATCTGCAACTGCTTCCACCATCTCCTCATTGCCTCCGGCAGCCATATTTGCAACTGTTTCTGCTGTCTGCACCGCTGTTGCATCTGCTCTATTTTCCACATCCATCACGTTAAGAATGGCCGCAGATCCAACACCTTGAGACGCAACAAAATTTCGCGTCATTTTGGTCACAGAACCCCCGACTACAAGAATACATACAATTGTCATCCACATCATAAAACTTCTTTTCATGCATTCACTCCATTCTCTCTAAGCTAAAGATAGCATAAAGTTTCAAAGTTGTGAACCAGAAAATTTAAATAGTAATACATTGTAAGATTCTTGTAATATTTCTTTTGCCTCCCACTCAGACATGAAAAACCCGGAGTTTTTAAACTCCGGGATCCACTAATAAATCATTTCCATCTGCAGCCGTTGTTGCAAGTCTGTCGCATCGCTCATTTTCCGGATGGCCATCATGACCTTTCACCCAGAAAAAGTGGACCAGATGCGGTTCCATGGCTTTTAACAGTCGTTTCCATAAATCCGAATTTTTCACAGGTCCTGTTTTAGGTCTGTTCCAGTTATGTTTCACCCAACTGTCGATCCAGTGCTGGTTAAATGCATCTGTCAGATATTTCGAATCTGAATACAGATCCACCTCACACGGGCGGTTCAAAGCCTCCAGTCCAACAATCGCTGCCATCAGTTCCATGCGGTTGTTGGTGGTTTTTACGTAACCGGCTGACATCTCTTTCTCATGGAGCACTCCCTGTTTGTCCACAAACTGAAGAACTGCTCCGTAACCGCCCGGCCCGTCGGGATTTCCGCGGGCCGCACCGTCTGTAAACAATGTTACTTTCATATGAATACTATCCTTCCGTTAGAAGTCCCATTTGTCGCAAAGCGCATTGACATCATTGGTAAATTTTTTGATATCCTTATTGGAACATTCTCTGTGTTTTCTAATAATCTTCATCAAACGTTCACCTGCTGCAACCAGTGTCTCAAAGATTCCACGGTTCTCCCTCTGACGCGCAGTTTCTTTCTGGCGTGCAATACCGATGGTCTGTTTTTCCCATATATCTTTCGCCAGATCATAAACGGAACCAGAAAACGGGGCATCTGCATCGTATCCAAATTCAGTACGAAGATGTGTTGCAAAGGCAGAACATACGGCATCGTCTCCATGTACCAGGAATACCTTCTGTGGTGCATTTTTAAATGCCTGCAGCCATTCGATCAATCCCTCTTTATCAGCATGACCGGAAAGACCGTCCAATCGCTCGATTCGGGCATTGACATCAATGGTCTCACCAAAAAGCTTCACGACCTCAGTACCTTCGATCAAAGAACGTCCCAGAGTTCCCACTGCCTGATATCCTGCGAACAGGATCGTACACACTGGCCTCCAGAGATTATGCTTTAAATGATGACGGATACGTCCTGCATCACACATACCAGCTGCCGAGATGATCACCTTCGGTTTCATATCAAAATTGATTCCCTTGGAATCATCGCTGGTAATAGAAAGTTTCAAGCCTGGAAATGAGATCGGGTTAATTCCACGATTTACAAGGTCCATCGCCTCTTCATCAAAACACTCTATAATATTTTTGCTGAATACGGTTGTCGCCTCCACAGCCATCGGACTATCCACATATACTTCAAAATTCTCATGACCAACGATCATTTTTTCTTCCTTGATTTTTCTCATGAAGTACAAAATTTCCTGCGTACGGCCTACTGCGAACGCCGGAATGACCAAATTGCCGCCGGCATCCAGAGTCTCCTGTAATATATTTGCCAATTCACCAATGTGTTCATGAGTACGATTGTGCGAACGATCACCGTACGTACATTCCATCACCACATAATCTGCTTCTTCTATATAAGAAGGATCTTTGATCAGCGGTTTATTTTTATTTCCAATATCACCGGAGAAAACAATTTTCTTCTCAATGCCATCCTCATTTATCCAAACCTCGATGGAGGAAGAACCAAGCAAATGACCAACGTCTGTAAAACGGATTTTCAATCCATCTACTAACGTCAAAATATCGCCGTAGCGACACGGGAAAAAGTGTGTCAGCACACCCTCTGCATCTGCCATTGTAAACAGCGGCTGTACTTCCGGATTGCCTGCACGTTTTGCCTTTCGATTTTTCCACTCTGCCTCCATCTCCTGGATATGGGCACTATCCTTAAGCATAATTACACAAAGATCATAAGTTGCCTGCGTTGCAAACACCTGTCCCTTAAACCCTCGTGAATAAAGTAGCGGTAACAAGCCTGAGTGGTCAATGTGTGCATGTGTCACAAACACATAATCAATATCCGAAGGTGGAATCGGAATCTCAACATTCTCATAAACATTTCCACCCTGTTCCATACCATAATCAACCAAAATATGTTTTCCACAGGCCTCTAAATAATGGCAGCTGCCAGTCACCTCATGAGCCGCACCAATAAACGTAAGTTTCATAGAACTCCTCCTCTCGTACCGTCATCTTTCTACCATTATTATATCAGTTTTCAGATAATAATGCAAATCATTCCTCCATTTGAGTCATTTATTATTTTTTGTAACGTATCCTGCAATTTTGTCTGGCAATCTTCAGTCATTTGCGAAATCTTAGCCTGCATTCCATCTTCCACAATTTGCTCCACAGATTTGCCAAAAATATTTGTCTCCCACACTCCATCTTCTGTTGCTTCGTTATTTTTTATATATGCGATCAAATCTTTAGCCTGCTGCTCATTGCCGACAATGGGAGCGATTTCCGTTTCGATCTGTGCCTTGATCAAATTAATCGAAGGAGCCTGTGCATGAATTTTTACTCCAAATTTATTTCCATGTCTGATCAATTCCGGTTCAGCCAATATAATCTCTGTTTTATCAGGCATAACAATTCCGTACCCTTTCGCACGCACCTGACTCAGCGCATGTTTCACTTTTTCATATTCTCCCTGCATTCCGGATAGCTTTTCTAATGTATGGAACAACGCATATTCGTCTGTGACCGGTATTCTGGTGTATTCACTGATCACTTCATAATAACAATCATCATCCATAACTATTTCAACAGAAACCGTTCCGTCTGCCATTTCCATTTTACGGACTGCAATGTCTGCCACCCTGGAATTTCCGTCTGTACGAAAAATCTCTTCTTTAATATCTTTCATCTGGTCCACATTCATCAGCAGATTTCTTGCGTGATCGACTGCAGATACTTTCAATGGATGCGTATCTGATAAGATTTCCATCCACCTGGGAATATAAAAATCAAGCTTCTGAACCGGAA
>JAZOVL010000095.1:0-1689 GCA_045658685.1 Pilosibacter sp. | reverse complement strand
GCAATCTTAAAAATACCAAGATTTGTCTCCGGGTCATCCATAACATTTTTGAAGTATTTTCCGGTTCCTGTCACGATAAAAATCTTACCAACCAATGCTTTTGCTTCAAAACCAATCGGAATCTTACGAATGACTGCATTGTTATCTAAATATTCTGCAACTTCATTTCTATCTAACATCCAGCTGATATTTCCGCCGTTGCGCTCATCCCAACCTAAGCGGTACATGTTCGCAGTCATCTTCTTCATCTCTTCTACAAATGGAGCTTTATAAATATCTTTCATCGTAATATCCCCCTGTTATATACGTTTGCTAAGTACATCAGCCTCATATCGTTCCACAATATCAAACCATTCTCCATCACCTGGTTTTCCGCATTCTTTACAGTATTCGTCCCAGACTTCACCAAACGGCATAGTCTTCAGTTCTTCCTGAATGACCATTAATTTTGTAAAATTGCCCTCATTTTGTAATCTGGTCAGTTCTTCATTTGGCTGCAAGAGACCATATAATAAAGCTTTCTGCACATTTCTAAAACCGGTCACCCATGCTGAAATGCGATTGATGGAAGCATCAAAATAATCAAGGGCAATAAAGATTCGATCAAGTCCTCCACCCCGTACAATCTCTTTGCAGATTTCCTTAGTCTCATCATCGAACAATACCACATGATCACTGTCCCAGCGCACTCCACGCGTAATATGAAGAGCCATTTTCTTGTCATATGTTAAAATCGAAGAAATCTTATCAGATACAACCTCTGTCGGGTGGTAATGTCCATTATCCATAAGAGTGATACAGTCATCTCGGGATGATGCATATTTCATACACCATTCAGCAGAACCAACCGTATAGCTTTCTACTCCAATGCCAAACACTTTGGATTCCGCACAAGGATAAACCTTGTCTTTATCGAATGGTTCGGAAAGGATCTCATCAAAGGACTGTTTATATCGAAGTCTCGGTCCCAGACGATCTGCCGGAATATCTTTATAGCCATCTCCTGCCCAGATATTCATCACACACGGCTGACCGAGTTCCTCTGCTAAATATTGAGAAATACGAATACAGGCTTTTCCGTGTTCCACCCAGAATGTTCTCGTTTCTTCATTCGGACTGGAAAGAGTCAGTGGATCACACATCGGATGTGAGAAAAATGTCGGATTAAAATCACAGCCAAGTCCTCTCTCCTTACAATAATCTACCCACTTCTTAAAATGTTTTGGTTCCAGCTTATCACGATCTACCCAACCACCATTTTCCTCATCAAAAATAGCATAGCTGGCATGAAGATTCATCTTGATCTGACCTGGAACCAGAGCGATCACCTGGTCAATATCATTCATCAATTCCTGATATGTTCTTGCACGCCCCGGATAATTTCCGGTTGTCTGAATGCCTCCTGTAAGCGGTTTGTTCGGATCTGTATCAAATCCGCGGACATCATCGCCCTGCCAACAATGAAGGGCGATCGGAACTGTTTTTAATCGTTTCATCGCTGCATCGGTATCTATTCCAAGCTTTGCATATTTTGCTTTTGCTTCTATATAACTCATAAATCAGTACCTCCCCAATACTCACAATATAGATTTGCTCAATTCACTCTAATCAAAATCGTATCACAGATTTTTTCTAGTGTAAACAGATTATTGACGGATAATTTCTCTTTTACTATACTGGAATCATAGA
>JAZOVL010000094.1:0-3547 GCA_045658685.1 Pilosibacter sp. | reverse complement strand
GAAAATGCCGGGCGGTCTGATCCGTGTGATGGTGGAAGGTCTTGACAGAGCAGAGATGGTTGGTCTTCAGGATGATGGTCCATATCTGAAAGCAGATGTGGAATTATCTCCGTTAAAAGAAGAATTACTGAACGATACGGTCAAAGAAGCCATGAGCCGTGTTGTGAAAGATAAACTAGAAGAGTTTGGCAACGCAAACCCGAAGACTGTGAAGGAATTTATGGGAAGCCTTCTTGTGATCACAGATTTAGAAAAACTTCTGATCCACACAGCCGGACAGTTCCCGTGGGATTATCCGGTCAGACAGGAACTGTTAGAGTGTGAATATGTGAGCCATCTCTATGAGCGTGTGGTTTATTATTTGATGCGTGAGATCGAGATCATCCAGATTAAACGCGAATACCAGAGCAAGGTAAAAGCAAGTATAGATAAAAACCAGCGCGACTATGTGCTCCGTGAAGAGCTGCGTGTAATCCAGGAGGAACTCGGTGAAGAATATACTGGTTCTGATGCGGATACATATCTGGCTCAGTTGGAAAAGCTGAATGCAGAAAAAGAAGTAAAAGAGAAGATCAAGAAGGAAATCATGCGCTTTAAGGTAATGCCTGGCGGAAGCCAGGAGGCCAATGTGCTGCGTTCCTATATTGAAACAGTGATGGAGCTTCCGTGGAAGAAAATGTCCAAGGATAATCAGAACATCAAACATGCGAAGGAAGTTCTGGACGAAGATCATTACGGTCTGGAGAAGGTCAAAGAGCGCGTGTTGGAGTATCTGGCGGTGAGAGTTCTCACTAAAAAAGGTCAGACGCCGATCATCTGCCTCGTTGGACCACCTGGAACGGGTAAGACTTCCATTGCAAGATCAGTAGCCCGCGCATTAAATAAAAAGTATGTGCGTATCAGCCTTGGCGGTGTTCATGATGAGGCAGAGATCCGCGGTCATAGAAAAACATATGTTGGTTCTATGCCGGGTCGTATTGCGGAAGCGATGCGTCAGGCAGGAACATCCAATCCGCTGATGTTATTAGACGAGGTGGACAAGGTATCCAGTGACTATAAGGGAGATGTTTCTTCCGCGCTGCTTGAGGTACTGGATGGTGAGCAGAATGTAAAATTCCGCGATCATTATGTGGAAATCCCGTTGGATCTTTCCAATGTATTGTTTATTGCGACTGCAAATACTACGCAGACCATTCCGAGACCGCTGTTAGACCGTATGGAAGTGATCGAAGTATCCAGCTATACAGAGAATGAAAAGTTCCATATTGCGAAAAAATATCTTCTTCCAAAGCAGCTTGAGAGAAATGGTCTGACGGATGGTAAACTGGTTGTCAGCGATAAAGCACTGGAGAAGATTATTCATAACTATACACGGGAAGCAGGTGTCAGAAACCTGGAGCGCCGTGTCGGTGAGCTTTGCAGAAAGGCAGCCTGGGAGTTCCTTGAAAAGGAGAAAACAGCCATCCGTGTGACAGAAGGAAATCTGGAAAAATACCTTGGAAAAGAGAAGATTACCTTTGAAAATGCCAACGAGGAAGATGAAGTCGGAATCGTACGCGGCCTTGCATGGACGAGCGTAGGCGGCGATACACTTCAGATTGAGGTGAATGTGATGCCTGGTACCGGAAAACTGGTGATGACCGGTCAGATGGGAGATGTCATGAAAGAGTCTGCCCAGATCGCATTGACATATGTGCGTTCTGTCAGTGAACAGTATGCAGTTGAGAGAGAATATTTTGAGAAACACGATATTCATCTCCATATTCCGGAGGGAGCAGTTCCGAAGGATGGTCCATCTGCCGGAATCACGATGGCCACAGCCATGCTTTCTGCTGTAACTGGCAAGAAAGTACGTGCAAATGTGGCGATGACAGGTGAAGTAACACTCCGTGGCCGTGTTCTTCCGATCGGTGGATTAAAGGAGAAGACTCTGGCAGCCAGAATGGCTCACATTAAAAAAGTACTGGTTCCGGAAAAGAACCGAGCAGATATGACAGAGATTTCCAAAGAGATCACAAAGGGAATGGAAATTGTATTCGTAAAGACCATGGAAGACGTTGTACGCGAAGCATTTGCGGAATAACAGGAATTGGAGGCAAACCATGATCATTAAAAATGTAGCACTGGAAACCGTTTGTGGTATTACCAGCACCCTTCCGGAGAATACAAAACCGGAGTTCGCATTTGCAGGAAAGTCTAATGTTGGTAAGTCTTCCCTGATCAATGCACTGATGAATCGCAAAGCTCTTGCGAGAACATCTGCACAGCCGGGTAAAACACAGACAATCAATTTCTATAATATTAACGATGATTTATATTACGTAGATCTTCCGGGATATGGATATGCGAAAGTATCTCAGTCAGAGAAGGAAAAGTGGGGAAAGATGATTGAGAACTATCTCCATAAATCCGCTATGTTAAAGTGCGTATTCCTCTTGGTAGACATTCGCCATGAGCCGTCTGCCAACGACAAAATGATGTACGACTGGATGGTTTACAACGGATTCCGTCCTGTTATCATTGCGACTAAGTTGGACAAGATCAATCGCAGCCAGATCCAGAAGCATGTGAAAATGATCCGTACAGGTCTTGGCATGGAGAAGAGTGATATTATCCTTCCATTCTCCTCTCTGACAAAACAGGGTCGTGAGGAAATCTGGGATCTGATTGAAAAGATCGCTGCAGGTGAAATGGACGAAGAAGAGACTGTTGAAACAACAGAAGATTAATAAAAAGCAGCTCCGCGCCATTATTGTGGTTCGGAGCTGTTTGTTTTAATCTTTCTGTATTCATTGATCACGGCTTTTGCCAGAGTCAAGATAAAGATCGGAAGTGTGTAGAGCAGGAACAGTTTGATCTTCAGGCCTTTGACCTGCTTTTTTACTTTTTTGATCTGTGGGGCAAAAGGTCCATTCTTTTTCTTTTTAAAAAACGGAATCTTTTCAAGTAATTGTTTCATGGGATTCCTCCTGATTACTGGGATTTCATCAAAGTTCTCATCACATAAGAATAGATTTCCTGGCTGCGGTCTTTCCAGTGGCCGCACATGATCTCAGCCTGATCCTTGTCCGGAACGGATACATCCAGATTGATCAGGATATTTTTTCCTTCGCGCACTTCGCAGTGGACGATATAGTCCTGAGAATCAGATTTGTAAAAATCGGAGATCACACCAACTTCACTGCGCAGACGGAATTTGTTCTCTTTTAAGTATGTGTCGATGTCCTCAATAATTGCGGAAGAGATATTTTTTCCGAAGAAAGAGAGCGTATCGTCTCCTTCTTTTGTAATCTCATAGCGAGAGGTGTTGTGGATGGATTCCATTTTTACCAATCCTGCTTCACGAAGCTCATTTAATGCCTGCTGAAGAGTAAAATAAGTCGTATATTCATGATCCAGGAAAAAATCTGTCAGCTGGGCATTGGTTAATGGAAAGTTTACATGACCAAGCATATACAGGATCATTAATTTATATAAAGTAATCGGATCCGAAAACATAAATAAGCTACTCCTTTAAGTGGATTTTCTTAAAATTAAGAAAAAGTTA
>JAZOVL010000093.1:0-1523 GCA_045658685.1 Pilosibacter sp. | reverse complement strand
ATTTTTACCGACTATTATGAAGAAATTAAATATACCCTTCATCCCAGAGATACTGAGATGGAAAACATCGATAAAATGATCAACTGTGGCAATCCTGCTTTCGGCGGTGCCATGTATGGCTGTTCCCATTGCGGGAAACTCAAATTTGTTCCTTTCCGCTGTCACAGCCGCTTCTGTCCTACCTGCGGCAATAAATATGCCATGGAACGTTCTGTCAGTATGTCCTTTAAACTGGTTAATGTTCCGCACCGACATTGTGTCTTTACCATCGATGAAAATCTGCGGTCATTCTTTCTTCGTGACCGTTCCTTACTTAACTGTCTTTTTCATGCTGTCAACTCTGTCTTTTCACGTATGTTTTTCCAGTTGAACAAGTCTAAAAACTTTACCCCTGGATTTATTATGGTCTTACATACTTTCGGCAGAGATTTAAAATGGAATCCTCACATCCATTGTCTTATCTCTGAAGGCGGATACAGTGATGACGGTTTCTGGAGACATGTCAGGCATTTCAACTATACATACCTTCGTAACTCTTTTCGTACTGCTCTTCTCAATGAAATGGAACTCTATATCGGTACTTCCTTCAAAAAAGTCAAAGCCAAATGTTACTCTGAACACAAAGATGGGTTTTATGTTTTTGCCAAACCTAATCTCTGCGATCCTAAAACAGTTATCAAATACATGGGGCGATATCTGGGCCGACCTGTAATCGCCACCTCCAGAATTGACAAATACGATGGTGAATCGGTTACTTTTCACTACAACCGCCATGAAGATGATAAATACATCGAAGAAACCATTCCCGCCATGGAATTCATTCAGCGATTAATCCGCCACATCCCTGAAAAACATTTTAAAATGATTCGATATGGTGGACTTTATGCCCGGCATCGGGAAATCGATTCCAAACTCCATCGGGTTATTGCCAGAAGTAAACACCACATTTATCGAAGCTTCAATCAGTGGAGAGAGGCTATTCTTTCTTCTTTCGGTTATGACCCCTTGATTTGCTCACACTGTAAACATAAAATGGTGTTTCTTGATCTTTATTACAACCATCAGCGCGTACCTCTCGAAGAACTTTATGAGAAAGCAATGTCCAAATCTCGTGGAAAGTGTTCCTCCGCCTAGTTTTATGGTATAATCCTGTAAAAGGAGGCTGGTACACTATGAAACCAAATATCGAGGAACTGCGCAATAAGTACATTGATAATCCACCGGAAGGTATGACCGCCAAGGACATTCGCCGCATGAGCGAGGAGGAACTTCTGGATATGGATTATTTCTTAAATGAAGATGATCTCTTTGATGATGAGGCTGGTGTAGAAGGTTTCTATATCTTCTAAGCAGTGTCATAACCTTTTCATGCCCGTCTTTGTGCGGGCACTTTTCAATTCAAAAGAGCGCCGTAGGCGGTCTTTCCTATAAAGCAAGAAAGGCGTGTAAAAAATAATATCTCATTTTTCACACGCCTTTTTCTCAATTCAGTTCCGGTTCTTCAAGTCGGAGGCCAAGCGGTC
>JAZOVL010000092.1:0-7758 GCA_045658685.1 Pilosibacter sp. | reverse complement strand
TTTTCATATATGTGGTTTGATTGGAAATTTCTTTAGCAGTATAATGCTGGGAGTTTTTGGCTCCATCGGATATCTTGCACCGGTGCTTTTATTTGCTGGTGTGATTTTCTATGCTTCCAATAAGGGAAATATCCGCGCGGTATACAAGATGCTGGCAGTGGAGATTCTCCTGCTGGTACTTTGTGGTCTGGCTCAGATGCTGTTCGGCGGCGGTTACAAAGAAGGACAGACGTTGATGGAAATCTATGAGCTGGCTGGTGAAAATGGAACCGGAGGCGGTCTGATCGGAGGTGCGATCGTGTATGTTCTTCATACTGCGATCGGAACGATCGGTACATATTTGGTTCTTCTGCTCTGCATGATCATTTCTCTTGTATGCATCACAGAGAAATCCTTTGTTTCAGCAGTGAAGACAGGAAGTGATAAAGTTTATCAGTATGTGAAAGAGGATTATGACAGACACAAAGAAATACGTGAGATCAAGAAAGAAGAGAAACGTCAGCTGCGGGAAGAACAGAAAGTTCAGGGGGTAAATCTGAATTCTACTGATCTGACAAAAGATGGTGTCCTTGCAAAAATGTCTGCCGCAGAAGAAGATGAAGTGGCAGAGAGTGCAGCGTACCGCGAAGCCTTTGAACGTGAAGAACGCGCGCTCCGCAATGCGGTAAATGGAAAGTCTGTGAAATCTTCTGCAGATGAATTTACAGGAAAGATTACGAAACCGGCAGCAGAAGAAGTTCCGTTTGAGGAAGAAGTAAAAAAAGAGTCAATCAATCAATCGGATAAAAAAGATACTGATATTTTTGTCAGCCGTGACAGTAAGACATTCCGTGAGATGGGAGTGTTTGAGGAACCGTATGTATTAAATGAAGAGAATGTATCGGATATAGAATTGGAGATGGAACGTGCACCGAAATCGGTATATGAGCAGAAGCTGCCTCCGGAGACAGAGTTCACAGGAAAACTTGCAGAGTCTTTCCATATTCCGGAGGAGCGCAGTAAGAAGGTTGTTACTGCATCCGGAAAGGTGATTGAAACAGATACAGAGGAAATCGTTAAGAAAAAACTGGAAAAGAGAAAACTGGATCTGGCAGAGAAGGAAGAAGCAGAAAATACTGTCCTTCAGGAAATCAGACAGACAGAAGAAAAACCGAAGAAACCGTATGTGTTCCCGTCTCTGGATCTTCTTTCACGCGGAAAAGGTCCGGCTGCAGGTCAGTCGGATAAAGAGTTTCGTGAAACTGCGATCAAACTTCAGCAGACGCTTCGAAACTTCGGTGTCGGTGTAACTGTAACCAATATCAGCTGTGGACCGACCGTAACCCGCTACGAGCTTCAGCCGGAGCAGGGCGTTAAAGTCAGCAAGATCCAGGCATTGGCAGATGATA
This sequence comes from Pilosibacter sp., assembly GCA_045658685.1. Taxonomy (GTDB): domain Bacteria; phylum Bacillota; class Clostridia; order Lachnospirales; family Lachnospiraceae; genus Pilosibacter. The sequence continues at coordinate 6,370 of JAZOVL010000092.1, read as the reverse complement.
TTAAGTTAAATTTAGCAGCCACTGATATTCGAATTGAAGCTCCGATCCCGGGCAAGGCTGCCGTGGGAATAGAAGTTCCAAATAAAGTCAACAGCATGGTATACCTCCGTGAGTTATTGGAGAGCAATGAGTTTAAGAAACATCCGTCCAAGCTTGCTTTTGCAGTTGGTAAAGACATCGGTGGACAGGTCATTGTTGCAGATATCGCAAAGATGCCTCATTTGCTGATCGCAGGTCAGACAGGTTCCGGTAAATCAGTTGGCATTAATACTATGATCATGAGCTTGATCTATCGTTCTTCACCAGAGGATGTAAAATTGATCATGATTGACCCGAAGGTGGTAGAGCTATCTGTTTATAACGGAATTCCGCACCTTCTGATTCCGGTTGTTACGGATCCAAAGAAAGCAGCAGGAGCCCTGAACTGGGCCGTTGCGGAAATGATGGAGCGTTACAATAAATTTGCCCAGAGTAATGTCCGTGATATCAAAGGATACAATGCAAAAGTACAGAGTCTCATAGATGCAGGAGATGTTCCGAAGGATCAGATTCCGTCCAAGCTTCCGCAGCTTGTGATCATTATTGACGAGCTTGCAGATCTTATGATGGTGGCTTCTAATGAAGTAGAAGATGCGATCTGCCGTCTTGCACAGCTTGCACGTGCGGCTGGTATCCACCTTGTGATCGCCACACAGAGACCGTCTGTCAACGTGATCACAGGTGTGATTAAAGCGAATGTACCGTCCAGAATCGGTTTCTCTGTTGCTTCAGGCGTGGATTCCAGAACAATTCTGGATATGAACGGTGCAGAGAAACTGCTCGGAAATGGTGATATGTTATTCTATCCGTCCGGATACCCGAAGCCGCTTCGTGTGCAGGGTGCATTTGTGTCTGACGCAGAGGTTTCCAGGGTTACGGATTTCTTAAAGGAACAGAATGATGGCGGTGGTTACAATACCGAAGTGGAGATGAAACTGAGTCAGCCGACATTGGGAGGAACTACATCTGGCGGCGGAAATGACAGAGATTCTCTGTTTACAGATGCGGCGAAGTTTATCATCGAAAAAGACAAGGCATCCATTGGCATGCTCCAGCGAGTGTTTAAAATCGGTTTTAACCGCGCAGCGAGAATTATGGATCAGCTTGCAGAGGCCGGTGTGGTTGGTGAGGAAGAAGGTACAAAGCCGAGAAAGGTCCTCATGTCTATGGAAGAGTTTGAAGCTTTTCTTGAGGCCGGATATTAAAAGTTAAGAATTACAGGCGGGGCTTGAATATTGATTCTCAGAAGTCCCGCCTGTCTGTGTTGCTGTCAAAGCGAATATATGATTCGAAAAAAGGCAGAAACATATATATAGATTATGAAAGAAAATCAGGAGATTAGAAATGAGAGTTGGAGATTGGTTAACCAGACTTTCTTATGAACTTGTACAGGGTTCTCTGGATACAAGTGTCGAAGAAGTTATTTATGATTCCAGAAAAGCAAGAGAGGATTCTGTATTTGTCTGTATTACAGGCAGTGTTAGAGATTCTCATGATTTTATTCCGGATGTATTAGAAAAGGGATGCAAGATCCTTGTAGTAGAAAAAGAGGTAGAAGTTCCGGCAGATGTGACAGTGATCAAAGTTGAGAACGGACGTCTTGCACTTGCGGAGCTTTCTGCTGCCAGATTTGGATATCCGGCTGAAAAGCTTGTGACTATCGGTATAACAGGCACAAAAGGAAAAACAACGACAAGCTATATGATCAAGACCATTCTGGAAGCTGCCGGTAAAAAGACCGGTCTTATCGGAACGAACGGTGCTGTGATCGGTGATGAGAAAATTCCGACAGCGAATACAACTCCGGAATCTTATGTGGTACAGGAGTTTTTTGCGAAGATGGTAGAAGCCGGATGTGACTGTGTAGTTATGGAAGTTTCTTCACAGGCTCTGATGTTGCATCGTGTGGGAGGAATCACATTTGACTATGGCTTATTTACCAATATTTCTCCAGACCACATCGGACCGAATGAGCATGGCAGCTTTGAGGAATATTTACAGTATAAATCCAAGATGCTTCAGGTGTGCAAAACAGGTGTTGCCAACATCAACATGGATCATTACGAGAAAGTAATGAAGCAGGCGACATGTAAACTTTACACTTACGGTCTGGAAACCGATGCAGATTTCCGAGGAGATAAGATCCATTATGTAAATGAGCATGATTTTGTTGGTATTGAATTTAACGTACACGGTGATCTGGGCGGAAGAGTTCGCGTTGGTATGCCTGGTAAATTCAATGCAGACAATGCTCTTGCCGCACTTTCTGTTTGTACACTTGCAGTGGCTCAGATGCCGGAGCACGTAGATACATTCGATGAGAAGCCGGAACTGAATGTATCTGTAAAGAGAAAAATTCTGCATGCACTGGAAGGAATAAGGGTAGACGGTCGTATGGAGATTGCACATGTATCTCCAATATGCAGTGTGATCATTGATTATGCGCACAATGCCATGAGCATGGAGAGTCTTCTGGATACATTAAGAGATTACAATCCGAAACGTCTGGTGTGTGTGTTTGGCTGTGGCGGAAACCGTGCAAAAGACAGACGCTATTCCATGGGCGAGATTGGTGGAAAGATGGCAGATCTTTGTGTGATCACGGCTGATAATCCACGTTTTGAAAAAAATGAAGATATTATTAAAGATATTGAGATTGGTCTTGCGAAAACAGAGGGTAAGTATATTGTGATTCCAGACCGTCGTGATGCCATCTTCTCTGCAATCCATAATGCAGAAAAAGGTGATATGGTAGCAATCATCGGAAAGGGTCATGAAGATTACCAGGAAATAGAAGGTGTCAGATACCATTTCAAAGACCGTGAAGTGGTTGATGAGGCCGTGAAGGAGATGAAATAATGGAACATGTATTGGTAAGTGATCTGGTAAAAGCAACTGGAGGCAAATTGCTTTGTGGAAGTCCGGAAGCTTCTGTAGCAAGAATTAAACTGGATTCCAGACAGGTGGAACCAGGAGATCTGTTTGTACCGATCATTGGTGAGCGTGTGGATGGACATAAGTTTATTCCGCAGGTACTGGATTTAGGAGCCGCCGCTGTTCTGACAAGTGAGCATGAGGAAGTGCAGTCTGAGGAAAAACATCAGGCAGCATGGATCCGTGTTTCGGATACTAAGAAAGCCCTTCAGGATATCGGTCGCTATTTACGTGCCCGCCTTACACTTCCGCTTGTAGGTGTGACTGGAAGTGTGGGAAAGACAACTACAAGAGAGATGATCGCGGCTGCACTTTCTGCGAAATACCGCGTTTATAAAACACCGGGAAACAGCAACAGCCAGGTGGGTGTTCCGATCACCATCTCTGAGATCAGCGAAAAGGATGAGATCGGCGTTATCGAACTTGGTATGAGTGAACCGGGCGAGCTGACTGTAATTGCACAGATTGCAAAGATCGATATGGCAGTGATCACAAATATTGGAATTACACACATCGAACAGCTTGGTTCCAGAGAAAATATTTACAAAGAGAAGATGACGATTCAGGACGGTTTAAGAGAAGACGGGGTTTTGATCGTAAACGGTGATGATGATATGCTCTGTGCTACAAAAGGAAAAGCCGGAGTGAAAACGATTTATTACGGAACTGGTTCTAACTGTGATTTCAGAGCGGAGAATATTAACTTGAATGACGGTCCGGCAAAGTTTACTGCCGTACATGGCGAAGAGCGTCAGGAGATAGTTCTCGGCGTTATGGGAATGCATAATGTTATGAATGCTCTGGCAGCAATCGCGGTTTGTCATGAGAATGGAATGACGATGGAAGAGGCCGCGCAGGGCCTTAAGACATTCCATGGTTTCAAGGGACGTCAGCAGATTCATGCAGGTATAAAATATACGATCCTGGACGATTCTTACAATGCAAGCCCAGCGTCCATGAAAGCATCTCTGGATGTGTTTAAAACATTGAAACCAGGCAGCCGTCACGTAGCTGTACTGGCAGATATGAAAGAGCTGGGAGATAAAGTGCTGGAATATCATCACGAAGTTGGTGTACATACAGCTGACACAGGTGTGGACCTTGTCATTACTCTTGGTGAGGCTTGCCATGCACTGGCAGAGGGCGTGAAGTCCGCAGCAAAAATTCCGGTAGTGGAGTTTTTAAATAAAGATGAAATGACAGCTTACCTGGAATCCCATTTGGAAGAAGGAGATTGCGTTCTCTTTAAAGGATCAAATTCCATGGGGCTTTCCGCAGTAGCGGCTCATTTTATTGAAAAATCTGATTTATAAATAATAGAGGAAAAGGAGGAATCGGATTGGAACAGACCGTATATTATGCAGATATTATCATTGATATTTCTACAAAAAACGTAGACCGTGTTTTCCAGTACCGGATTCCTTCTGATCTGATTTTGGATGTACAGGTGGGAAGCCGTGTTCTCGTCCCTTTTGGAAAGGGAAACCGAGAGCAAAAAGGCTATGTCGTTTCCATTACGTCAGTTCCCTCTTATGCGCCGGAAAAAATTAAAGAAATCCATGCAGTAGTTCCGGGGGCTGGTTCTGTACAGGAACAGATGATCCTCCTTGCATGGTGGATGAAGGAACGATATGGCTCGACCATGAATCAGGCTTTAAAGACCGTCATTCCGGTTAAATCGAAAGTGGCTCCGAAAGAAGAAAAGACGATTCTTTCCTTAAAGACTCAGGAAGAATTGGAAGTTCTTTATGAAGAAGCAGAGCGAAAGAAATTTAAAGCCAGAGCCCGCCTATATAGAGCTTTGATGGAAAATGGAGTCCTTCCGTACCGGCTGACGGCGGAAAAGCTGGGAGTTACGTCTGCCATGTTAAAGTCTCTGGAGGAAAAGGGCATTGTGCGGGTTCAAGTGGACCGACTAAGCCGTGATCCAGTGAAAGAATATGAACGGGAATTGACAAAAGTTCCTTTGAATGAAGATCAATTGGCAGCGGTAAATGCGGTCATCAGCAATTATGACAGAGGGGTACAAGGAACTTATCTGCTTTATGGAATTACCGGAAGTGGTAAGACGGAAGTTTATATGGAACTGATTGACCATGTGCTGGCTCAGGGAAAGCAGGCAATCGTATTAATTCCTGAAATATCACTGACTTACCAGACTGTGATGCGGTTTTATCGCAGATTTGGAAACCGGGTTTCCATTATCAATTCCAGACTGTCAGCAGGAGAACGATATGATCAGCTGGAACGGGCAGCCAGAGGTGAGATTGATATTATGATCGGTCCAAGATCGGCTCTGTTTACTCCGTTTGCGAATCTTGGTCTTATCATTATCGATGAAGAGCATGAGGGCGCATACAAAAGCGAAATTTCTCCAAGATATCATGCAAGAGAAGTGGCAGAAATGCGTGCAAAGATGAATCACGCCAGTCTGGTTTTGGGTTCTGCGACTCCATCCATGGAGAGTTATTATAAAGCGTTAAATGGAGAGTATAAACTGTTGGTACTTCATAACCGGGCGAAGAAAGACAGTCAGTTGGCAAATGTTCACGTAGTTGATCTGCGTGAAGAACTGGCGGAAGGTAATCGCTCAGTGTTCAGCAGAAAACTGACAGAATTGATGGAAGAGCGATTGAAAAAGGACGAGCAGATCATGTTATTCATGAACCGCCGTGGATATGCGAACTTTGTCTCCTGTCGATCATGTGGTGAGTCGATGCGATGTCCGCACTGTGATGTAAGTCTGACCTATCATCGTGATGGAACGCTGAAATGTCATTATTGCGGTCATGAGACCAGCCTTCCCAAAGGTTGTCCGGAGTGTGGTTCTCCGTTTATTGCACCGTTTGGCGCAGGAACACAAAAACTGGAACAAATGACAAAAAAGGCATTTCCAGATGCACGAGTCCTTCGTATGGATGCGGATACCACCTCGAAAAAAGGTGCTCATGAGGAAATTCTTCAGGCCTTTTCTGAGGGAGAAGCCGATATTCTGATTGGAACGCAGATGATTGTAAAGGGTCATGATTTTCCGAAAGTGACGCTGGTTGGAATCATGGCGGCAGATCTTTCTCTTTATGCACCGGATTTTCGAAGTGGAGAGAGGACGTTTGAACTGTTAACACAGGCTTCCGGACGTGCAGGAAGAGGTGAGCTTTCCGGAGATGTGGTGATCCAGACATATGCCCCGGATCATTATGCGATCATTTCTGCTGCGGAACAGGACTATGAACAGTTCTATCGACAAGAATATTTGTATCGAAAAATGATGGGTTATCCGCCTGTGGTCGGTATCCTCGCGATCACGTTGTCATCAAAGCAGGAGTCCGAACTATTAAATACAGGGAATCTTCTTCATAAAGAGGTAATGAAAGAATACGGGTTCGAAGATTTTACA
>JAZOVL010000091.1:0-2273 GCA_045658685.1 Pilosibacter sp. | reverse complement strand
GAAAGTTAAAAGAAAAATTAAATAGCATGTTGACAAATACTAATTTATATGCTATATTAATATCAGTAACAATTACTATTATCAATTTAAAATAAATCATTAAAGGAGAAAATTTTATGAAGAAATTTGTTTGTACAGTATGTGGTTATGTTCATGAAGGTAACGAAGCTCCGGAGTTCTGCCCGGTATGTAAGGTTCCGGCTTCCAAGTTCAATGAGATGGCTGGTGAGAGAACATGGGCTGCTGAGCACGTTGTTGGCGTAGCTGAGGGTGCACCGGAAGATATCATCGCTGATTTAAGAGCAAACTTCGAAGGCGAGTGCTCTGAGGTTGGTATGTACCTTGCAATGGCAAGAGTTGCTCATAGAGAAGGTTACCCGGAGATCGGTCTTTACTGGGAGAAGGCAGCTTGGGAAGAGGCTGAGCACGCTGCTAAGTTCGCAGAGCTTCTTGGCGAAGTGGTTACAGCTTCCACAAAGAAGAACCTCGAGTTAAGAGTTGAGGCTGAGAACGGCGCTACAGCTGGTAAGTTCGATCTTGCTAAGAGAGCGAAAGAGTTAAACCTTGATGCAATCCATGACACAGTTCATGAGATGGCAAGAGACGAGGCTAGACACGGTAAGGCATTCGAAGGCCTCCTTGCTAGATACTTTGGCTAATATTAATCCTTAAGTTTTATTATAACTTTCTATCCGGAGAGGGCAGGATATCTGCCCTCTCCAAATTTTACCGTTCGGTTAACCAGAAAACGGGCGTCGCCAGGCGCACACATAAAAGCAGCAAAGTGTATTTGATACGCTCTGCTGCTTTTTTACGATCTTTTTATTTTCTGATCAGATGTCCGAACTTGTTCATATCAACTTTTACCTTGGTTCCATCTGCTTTCTGACTTAACTCCAGAGAGTGTGATAAGCTCTGTTTGACGCCTTTTCCATATAGATAACACCAGGATAATTTTTTCAGCGCCTCTATGTGTTTCTGATCCGCAGCTTTTTGAAGCCAGGCGGCACCGGCCTTCAGATCCTTTTTCACGCCTTTTCCTTCTATATAGATGAGTCCCAGTTGGTACTGCGCTTCTGCATCCCCCTGCTCTGCTGCCAATCTGATCTCTTCCATTTTCATATTCCCCCTTACAACATTTGAACTTTCATGTTAAGAAAATTATGCCATATGCAAAGAAACCAGTCAAGTTCGACCACATACATTGTCGGTTCGCGGTTGTATTTCACATCTTCCAATGTTATACTTATGCTGAAATTGTCACATTTTGCAAATGAGAAAGAGTGAGTTTATGAAATACCATTTTATTATAAATCCGGTCGCCGGAAAGCAGGATTCCAGCAAAACTCTGGTTCCAGAAATCAAACGTGCAGCTGCGGCCCTCGGCATTCCTGAAGATAAGCTTGAAATACAGATGACCAACCGTCCGTCGCATGCACATTATCTCGCGATTGAAGCAGCAAAAAAAGCTGCCGAAAACAATGAAGAACTTCGTATTTATGCCGCAGGCGGTGATGGAACATTCAACGAGGTTCTTACAGGTGCAATGAACTACAAAAACGCAGCTGTCGGACTTTTACCTTATGGCAGCGGCAATGATTTTCTCCGCAGTTTCGGCGTAAGAGAAGAATTCTGCGACATTGAAGACCAGTTCCTCGGTGGTGTAAAAGAAATCGATATGATCAAGACGCAGAGGGGATATGCTGCAGATATCTGCTCCGCAGGTCTGGATGCAAAAGTTGCCTATGGCATCCCAAAATTCCGCCGTATCCCGTTTTGTGGCGGCGATATAGCTTATAAACTCAGTATCGCCGAAGTTCTTCTTGGTAAACGTGCAACAAAACTGCGGATTAATATTGATGGAAATGAATTCGAACGCAGCTGCATTCTGGTAGCTGTCTGCAACGGACATGCTTACGGCGGTGGATTTATGGCTGCCCCGGAATCCAAACTGGATGATGGTGTACTGGATGTTATGGTTGTCCGCGAGATTTCACTTCTGAAAATTGCAAAGGTTCTGCCGATGTATCAGGCCGGAAAGCACTTTAAAGATGGTCAGATTATTCCGGAGCTGCAAGATGTGGTGGAATATTTCCCGGCTCGCAGCGTGAAAATTTACCCGGAAGACGCAAGTCAGGATATAATCGTCAATGTCGACGGCGAATGTGGTCCAGATAAGGAACCTTCTGCGGAAATCGTTCCGCTTTCTGCGAAAATTATCCTTCCTAAAAAGGTTTATGACAGACATTTATAGATTACTTTGACTTTCAATT
>JAZOVL010000090.1:0-1585 GCA_045658685.1 Pilosibacter sp. | reverse complement strand
GGTGGATTTAAGGAAGAACCAGAGAAGATTATTTCCGGTGGTCCTATGATGGGACAGGCGTAATTCTCCCTGGATATTCCGGTAATGAAAAACTCTTCCGCACTGACATGTTTCACAAAAGATGAAGTGGCGGCAAATGCTGAAAGTGCTTGTATCCGATGTGGCCGCTGTGTGGATGTATGTCCTGGCCATGTGGTTCCGCAGATGCTGATGGCAGCAGCTGAGCGTCATGATCTTGCAATGTTTGAACAGTTAAACGGTATGGAATGCTGTGAATGTGGTTCCTGTACCTTCATTTGTCCGGCTCACAGACCGCTCACTCAGGCATTTAAAGAGATGAGAAAAGCTGTGATGGCTGAGAGAAGAAAGAAAGCGTAGGAGGAGGGAAAGAATGGCTAAATTATTAAATGTTTCATCATCACCTCACGTGCGCTCCAAGGTCTCCACAAAGAATATTATGTACGATGTGGCGATCGCAATGGTCCCGGCACTGATCTGGGGCGTGATGCAGTTTGGTATCCGCGCGCTGATCGTAGTAGCTGCGACTGTGGCTTCCTGCGTACTCAGTGAGTATGTATTTGAAAAGTATATGAAAAAACCGATTACAATCGGTGATGGAAGTGCTCTTGTAACAGGTATGATCCTTGGCTTAAATATGCCGCCGTCCATTCCTGTATGGATTCCGTGTCTTGGCGGTGCATTTGCGATCATCGTTGTAAAACAGCTTTACGGCGGTCTTGGACAGAACTGGATGAACCCGGCTCTGGCAGCAAGATGTTTTCTGTTGATTTCCTTTGCTGGAAAGATGACACAGTTTACAGATCCGGCAACTGACGCGATTGCCAGTGCGACTCCGCTTGCAGTTATGAAGGCCGGCGGTGAAGCAGCATGGATGGATCTTTTTATTGGTAAGATTCCGGGAACCATCGGTGAAGTTTCTGCGGTGGCTCTGTTGATCGGTGCAGCATATCTTCTTTACAAGAAAGTTATCAGCATCCGTATTCCTGGTACATATATCCTGACATTTGCAGTTTTTGCATTTGTTTTCGGCAGACAGGACGTAAATTACGTTCTTGCACAGGTATTCGGCGGCGGCCTTATTTTCGGTGCATTCTTCATGGCAACGGACTATGTGACAAGCCCGATCACACCGAAGGGTCAGATTGTATTCGGTATCTGCCTCGGTCTGTTAACCGGCCTGTTCCGTCTCTTTGGCGGCAGTGCAGAAGGCGTTTCCTATGCGATCATCTTCTGTAATATGCTGGTTCCGTTGATTGAGAAGTACACACTTCCTACAGCATTCGGAAAAGGAGGTAAGAAAAATGGCAAGTAAATCTGGATTTATGAAAGACGCGCTGGTCCTTTTTGCGATCACTCTGGTTTCCGGTCTGTGCCTTGGATTTGTATATGATATTACAAAGGGACCGATCGAGCAGGCAACCATCGATAAGAATAACAGAACATATCAGGAAGTTCTCTCCACAGCAAGTTCCTTTACTGAGGTTGAGGGTTCCGTAGAAAAAATTGCCGAACTGACTGCATCTGGTGAGTTGACAGGATTTGGCGGCGTTGCAATTGAGTCTGT
>JAZOVL010000089.1:0-9625 GCA_045658685.1 Pilosibacter sp. | reverse complement strand
GTCTGTAGTCAGCGTAATCTTTGTAATTTATGGTACACTTATTTTAAGAAGAAAATGGACACCGATTGGTGCGAAAGTTCTGGTAGAACCGGAACACCTTGAGGCATGGTGCAAGAGTGAAGGAAAGACAAAGATTCTTTGGGGTGTTGCGATCATGTTCGGCGCATTATATTATGCAAATTTCTTTATTCCGATCGTTTGGGCCGGCTGTTTCATCGCAATGGCAATCTATTGCATTTACCTTGGACAGGACAACAACCATAAGTATATGAAGAACTAAAGAGTTTATAAAATTGATATCTATGTGTACGATAAGAGAGTTGTGGCAAGGAGTGAGTACATGAAGTTAAAAAATATATTGATTGTCGTAAAGGATATTGAACGCTCCAAAGCTTTTTATAAAGGTTTGTTTGGTCTGGAAGTATTGGCGGATTATGATGGAAATGCTGTCCTGACAGAGGGACTGGTCTTACAGGAAGCAAATATCTGGGAATCATTTATTAATAAAAAAATAGTGTTTTCATCCAATAATACAGAACTCTATTTTGAAGAAAATGATATGGATTGGTTTATGGAGAAATTATCGCATTGGTCAGATCCGATCGAATACGTGACTCCATTTTCACAACATGAATGGGGACAGCGTATAGTACGGTTTTATGATCCAGACGGTCATCTGATCGAAGTAAGAGAGTCCATGGATTTTGCCGCCGGAAGAAATCGGAGGAATAACGAAATTTTATAAACTATGATAACTAAACTGAGGGAATCCTTTATCTGGATTCCCTCAATCATATACTTATTTAATTTCAGTAAACTCTGCGTTCGGAGTTGCCATCAGGGAATAGTTCTCATGGTAAACCACAAATCCAGGAGCTGCACCCGGCACCTTTTTCAGTAGTTTTCTCTGGAGATAATCAATTTCCACTTTCGGGTTGCTGCGTCCTTTTGAATAAAAGGCAGCCAGTGCACCGGCTTCTTCATAAACGCGGTCCGGAAGTTCTTTTCCTTCTGTTTTTACAATCACGTGGGATCCCGGAATTCCTTTTGCGTGGAACCACCAGTCATTTCCATTAGCAACTTTAAAGGTCAGTTCTTCGTTCTGATAGTTATTTTTTCCTACATACATATGGAAACCGTCAGAAGAGAGGTAGTGGTATGGCTTGCTTGTGATCTTCGGTTTTTTTCCGCCAGTGTAGTGACGTTTGATATAACCAAATTCCATCAATTCCTCTTTAATCTGAATGAGGTCTTCCTCTAAGCGCGCAATATCCATAGATGTACTGATGGACTCCAGATGCGCGACTTCTGCCTCTGTCTGAGCTAACTGCTCGGTAACTGCCTCGAAAGTACGTTTTTGTTTGTTATACTTTTCAAAGTATTTCTTTGCATTTTCTTGAGCTGTTAATGTCGGATCCAGCGGAATAGTCACTTCTTCATTGGTATAGTAGTTAAGGCATTTCAGGTTTTTTTCACCGCCGGAAAGACCATATCCGTAAGTATTGAGAAGCTCACCGTAAATGCGGAACTTCTCACGTTTTTCTGTATCACTTAGTTGTTTTTTCTGAAGATCCAGTTTACGGACACTGCGCTCCAGGGCATTGGAGATAATCTTACGTAAGTCGGTAGATTTCTGATGGATCCTGGACACGGTACTTTTTTCCGCATAATAACGCTCCAACAATTCACTGATAGAAGAGTAGTCTGCTTTGGAATAATCACCGCCATCCATCATCGTAAGCGGAACAGAAGAGAATTCGACAGGTTTTTCGCCTTTATAAATAATATTTGGTTTGAAGTTACCGTTTCGGACATCATCCATCACCCAGTTGAGTGCATGGTAAAGGTGAGTCAGTTCAGCATCAGAAAATTCCTTGGCAGAAATATCTCCATCAAGAGAAGCCAAGTGGCAGATCTCGGCAGCGATGACCGGACTGAGACCGGTCAGATCCATATATAGTGCTTTGGAAAGCGGCTGAGGGGTTGTCTTGATCAGTGTCTTAAAATCATCCTCTGAAATGGCCAGAGGATTTTTCTTTTCTCCAGAATGTGGAATGAACCATGTACGACCAGGAAGTACCTCTCGAACAGAACTTACATGAGCTGGAATATGCTTAATACTGTCAAGGATCATATTGTTTTCATCACAGAAAATAATATTACTGTGCTTTCCCATTAGTTCAATCACGAGATACTTTTTTCTTAGATCACCCATTTCATCCAGATGTTCCACCTCGATGCGGATAATACGTTCCATGTCCGGCTGTGTTACAGAAATGATCCGTCCATTCGCAATGTGCTTACGAAGAAGCATACAGAAATTCGGTGCGGTAAGAGGGCTTGGTTTATTATTTTCTGTAAAATAAACCAACGGAAGGCTGGCATTTGCTGAAATCAGCAGGCGCAGAGTTTCTTTGTTTCCCTTTATTGTAAATAGAAGCTCATCCTTTTCCGGCTGCGCAATTTTGGAAATACGTCCGGATACGATCTTCTGGTTTAAATCATGTACCAGGTTGGCGATTACAATTCCGTCAAAAGCCATGTTACAATCATCCTTTCTTAAAATAAATCCATTTCATTTTATCATAAGATACAACCAAATTCAATGAATTCTGTTGACTTGATTTTCCATTTGCCTTATAATTGAACTAACTATGTGAAAGCGAGGCATGTTTATTATGATTAAAAGCATGACCGGTTTTGGCCGTTTTGAATCCGTAACGGATACATGCAAGATTTCTGTAGAGATCAAAGCAGTAAATCATCGTTATTTAGACCTTGGCATCAAGATGCCGAAGAAATTTAACTTCTTCGAGTCTGCTATGAGAGGTCTTTTGAAAGATTATATTCAGAGAGGTAAAGTCGATGTATTTGTAACTTACGAAGACTATACCGAAGAGAAAGTATCTTTAAAGTACAACAGTTCTTTAGCAGCAGAGTACATGGATAACTTTAAGAAGATGGCGGAGCAGTTCGGTATTGACAATGATGTAAAGGTTTCCATGCTTGCCCGTTGTCCTGAAGTTCTTTCTATGGAACAGGTTCCGGAAGATGAGGATCAGATGTGGGCATTATTGTCTGAGGCATTAAAGCATGCAGCTGAAAACTTTGTTGAGACAAGAGTTCGAGAAGGTGAAAACTTAAAGAACGATCTGATCGGCAAACTTGATAACATGCTGTCTTTAGTAGACTTTATTGAAACACGTTCCCCGAAGGTGCTCGAGGAATACAGAAAAAAACTGGAAGATAAAGTGAAGGACATGCTTCAGAGTACAACCATCGACGAATCCAGAATCTTAACAGAAGTTACCATCTTTGCGGATAAGATCTGTGTAGATGAGGAAACAGTACGTTTAAGAAGCCACATTGAAGGTATGAAGAAAGAATTACTGAAGGGCGGAAGCGTTGGCCGTAAGTTAGATTTCATTGCTCAGGAGATGAACCGTGAGTCTAACACCATTCTTTCCAAGTCCAATGATATGGAAATTTCTGATCAGGCGATCATTCTGAAAACAGAGATTGAAAAAGTACGCGAACAGATTCAAAATATTGAATAATCGGAGTGATAAAAACTATGAAACAGCAGGGAATTCTCGCTGTGGTATCCGGTTTCTCCGGAGCCGGCAAAGGTACACTGATGAAAGCGCTGCTAGAAAAGTACGATAATTACGCACTTTCTATCTCCGCTACAACAAGAAAACCGCGTGAAGGTGAAGTTCACGGAAGAGAATATTTCTTTATGAGTGTGGACGAGTTCGAGGGTCTGATCACAAATGATCAGCTGATCGAATATGCGCGCTATGTAAGCAATTATTACGGAACACCCCGTTCCTATGTAGAAGAAAAGATGGCAGAGGGAAAAGATGTGATTCTGGAAATTGAGATCCAGGGAGCATTAAAAGTAAAGGAGAAATTCCCGGAAACCCTTCTTATCTTCGTGGTTCCGCCGTCTGCCGGGGAGTTAAAGAGACGTCTGATCGGAAGAGGAACAGAGAGTATGGAAGTGATCGAACAGCGTATGAAGCGTGCGACTGAGGAAGCTGAGGAAATGGACTCCTACGATTATATCCTTGTAAATGACGATTTAAACAAAGCAGTGGAGGATCTCCACAACCTGATCCAGTCCCAGCATATGCAGGCCAGCTGCAATGCCGATCTGATCAAATCTATGAAAGAAGAGTTAACAGCCATTGTCGGTTAAACAGATAAATTTTGAAAAACTCGAAAGGAGCATAAATTATGTTACATCCATCTTATACAGATTTAATTGAAGCAGTAAATAAGAACGTAGAGCCGGGCGAGCAGCCGGTTGTCCAGAGCCGTTATTCCATCGTGATCGCAGCAGCTAAGAGAGCGAGACAGATCATGGATGGTTCCGAACCGTTAGTAGCAGGTGCTGCAGGTAAAAAAGCTCTTTCCACAGCAGTACAGGAGCTTTTTGAGCAGAAGGTTTCTATTATGCCGGAGAATGCAGTAGAGGAGCCGGAGACAGCAGAAGTTATTGAGGCTGTTGAGGAAACTGAAGCGGCAGAAGAGACTGCAGAAGAATAATGATACGCAACAGAGGGGCCTGGAGCTTCAATAGCTTTTGAGCTCCTCTTTTTTCAATATGTATGTTAGTATCAAATTGAAAGGAAGACTTGAATGAAATTACTTTTCATTTCTCTGGGTTGTGATAAAAACCTGGTAGATACAGAGAAAATGCTTGGACTTCTCGGACATGAGGGTTATTCATTTGTTGATGATGAGACCATTGCAGATATCATTGTTGTGAATACCTGTTGTTTTATCGGTGATGCGAAGGAAGAAAGTATCAACACGATTCTTGACATGGCCAGAATGAAAGAAGAGGGACAGTGTAAAGCATTAATCGTAACCGGATGCCTTGCACAGCGATATAAAGAAGAGATTACAACGGAAATTCCGGAAGTAGATGCAGTGCTTGGAACAACGTCCTATGAAGAAATCGCGAAAGCTGTGAAAACGGCTCTCGGCGGAGAAAAGATGCATGTGTTCGAGAGCATTGATGCTCCGGTAAGTCCAGCGACAGATCGTCTTGTGACAACAGGAGGACACTATGCTTTTTTGAAGATTGCAGAAGGTTGTGATAAACGCTGCACATACTGTATTATTCCATATCTTCGCGGAAAATTCAGAAGTGTTCCGATGGAGCAGTTGGTCCATGAGGCAGAAGAACTTGCACAGAAAGGTGTAAAAGAGTTGATTCTTGTTGCACAGGAGACAACTCTTTACGGTAAAGATTTATATGGTGAGAAAAAGCTTCCGGAGCTGTTAAAGCGTCTGGCAGCCATTGACGGAATCCAGTGGATCCGTCTGCAGTATTGTTATCCGGAAGAGATTACTGATGAATTGATTGAGACAATCAAAAATGAAGAGAAGATCTGCAACTATCTGGATATTCCGATTCAGCATGCAAGTGATGCAATCTTAAAGCGTATGGGAAGAAGAACCAACAACGCACAGCTTCGTGAACTGATCGCGAAATTAAGAAAAGAGATTCCGGATATTGCTCTCAGAACAACTCTGATCTCCGGTTTCCCGGGTGAAACTGAGGAAGACCATGAAATCCTTATGGAATTTGTAGATGAAATGGAATTTGAACGCCTCGGTGTATTTGCTTATTCTGCGGAAGAGGATACTCCGGCTTACAACTTCCCGAACCATGTTCCGGATGAAGTGAAAGAAGAGCGTCGTGCAGAGATCATGGAACTTCAGCAGGATATTGCCTTTGAAAAGTCTGAAAATATGAAGGGACGTATTCTGGAAGTTATGATCGAAGGTAAAGTGGCAGATGAGAATGCTTATGTTGGACGTACTTATATGGATAGTCCGAACGTAGACGGTCTGATCTTCGTAAATACCGGATATTCCCTAATGTCCGGAGATTTTGCACGTGTCCGCGTGACAGGTGCTTTGGATTATGATTTGATTGGGGAGGTAGAAGATGAATTTACCGAATAAACTTACAGTCCTCCGTGTGATCATGATTCCGTTCTTTGTTATTGCACTGATGTTAGATGGCGGAACCAATCAGATGTACCGCTATATTGCAGCAACAATTTTCGTGATCGCAAGTTTTACAGATTTTTTAGACGGAAATATTGCAAGAAAATATGGTCTTGTCACAAATTTTGGTAAGTTTATGGATCCGCTGGCAGATAAGCTGTTAGTATGTTCTGCATTGATCTGTCTGATTGAGCTTGGACAGCTCCCGGCATGGATGGTACTCATTATCATTAGCCGTGAGTTTATTATCAGTGGTTTCCGTCTGGTTGCATCTGATAACGGTGTTGTGATCGCGGCCAGTTACTGGGGAAAATGGAAAACTGTATTTCAGATGATTTCCGTAATCCTCTTAATTGTCAATCTGGAAGCACTTTCCATGATTACAAACATTGCACTTTGGATCGCACTTGCACTTACTGTGATTTCATTGGTGGATTACATTGCAAAAAATATTGGTATTCTTACAGAAGGTGATATTTAATGATCAAAACAGAGAAAGGCTATGCCCAGTTATATAAGATTTACGGAAGAAGCGAAACAGATGTAAAAGAAAAGCTTGGAGATATTCTGAAAAAGAGTGGAGATATCAGTGTTTATACCAGAAGACGCGGAAAAGAAGTCCATGTGCTTGCGGAACTGGCAGAACAGGATGAGGAGATAGCCAAAAATACATTAAAACCGGTGGCTAAGGAGATTAAAAAAGCTCTTGGTACCATGGTTTATTCTACTAAGGAAAATGAAACCATGGAAGAAGCAGTGGTACGTCTCCTGATTAAATACGAATTGACTGTTACAACAGCGGAGTCTTGTACCGGTGGTATGATCGCGTCTAAGATCATTAATGTACCGGGGGCTTCTGATGTATTTAACGAAGGTTTCATTACTTATTCCAATAAGGCAAAGAGAAAACATCTGGATGTGAGCAAAAATACTTTGAAAAAGTATGGTGCTGTCAGTGAGCAGACTGTAAAAGAGATGGCTCTTGGCGGAGTATTTGCGGCAGACAGCGATGCTTGTATCGCAGTCTCCGGTATCGCAGGACCGGATGGTGGAACGGATGAAAAGCCGGTAGGACTTGTATATATCGGATGCTGCATCAAGGATGATGTAACAGTAAAGGAATGTCATTTCCATGGAACAAGACTGGAGATCCGTGAACAGGCAGCCAATTCCGCTCTGGATCTTTTGAGAACTGCAATTTTAAACAATTACCGTTAGGCGGTGTGATATGCGTTGGTATGAGAGATTATATTTAGGAGAAAAAGCGAAGAAGAACCGTTTTTCCATTCTTCAGGCAGTGCGAAAAGAAAAAACATCCGGATACTATATCTTGACTCCGGCTTCTAATCCTAAGAATCTGCTTGATATTTATTCGGCTCATACATTGAATCAGCCATATTATAAAAAGCAGGATCTTCTGATCGTCGGAGTTGCGGCTGATTATGAAGATGCTGTAGTTCTGGCCGGAACGATCATCGGAGATGTGCATAAAAAGACCGGTGGATATGATGTGAACGGTTTTCTGGAAAAAGAAACCGGGAAATAACAAAGCTAAAGGAGTGAACCTATGCTCCAAATATTGTTCATGATATTAAAAATTCTGGGAATTCTGTTATTGGTAGTCCTTGGAATTCTACTGGCTGTTTTACTGCTGGTATTATTTGTACCGTTGCGATATCGTATCGATGCTTCCTTTGACGGGAAGCCTGGAGGCGGTGTTCTGGTATCCTGGCTGTTGCATCTGGTTACCGTACGTGTCAACTATGATGGCAGTGTTAAAGCGCTGGTAAAGGTTCTGTGGTTCCGTTTGTTTGATAAAACGGTCTGGCCGGCAGAAGAAGCGGAGAATCCGGAAGAGACCGAAGAGACCGTCCCTGTTGAGAATACGATAGTTACAGAGGTTACGGAGCCTGTAAAAGCTGCAGAGTCTGTTAAGCCTGCAGAAAGCAAAGCTGAAAAACCTAAGTCTGTTAAGCCTGCAAAATCTGAGAAACCAGTTGAAACTGTGAAATCAGAAACAACTGAGAATTCAGGAGATGCCGTGCAGAAGTCGAAGCTGGATTCTCTGATTGAGAAAATAGCAGCACTGATTCAGAATGTAATTACAAAAATCAGTTGTACGTATCAGCAGATTTGTGGTAAGGTAGATGCAGGACAGGAGAAGCTTGAACTGGTTCGTACCTTTCTGGAAGATCAGGAAAATCGTAATACGATCCATTTACTCTGGAAGCAGGTGAAAAAGCTTTTTCGCCATATTCTTCCGAGAAAGATTAGTGGTCGTGTGCGATTCGGTTTTGATGATCCTGCGACGACCGGGCAGATTCTGACATATGTCAGTCCATTTTATGGTTTGTATGCAAAAACGCTGGAGCTTGAACCTGTATTTGATGAGAAGGTTGTAGAAGGGGAGCTTCACGTGAAAGGTCATATCCGGGTGGCAGCATTACTCTGGATTGTGATCCGTGTATTTTTAAATAAGAACTTCCGTGTGCTGCTAAAGAAAGTAATGGCAATGGGAAAGAAGTAAGGAGGAAACGGTATTATGGCAGAAAATCAGTTCCCGTCAACAGTTGACGCGTTATTCAAGGGAATGGATAATTTTATTACAACGAAAACAGTGGTGGGTGAACCGGTAAAGATTGATGCAAACACAACGATCATTCCGCTCGTGGATGTTTCCTGCGGTATGGCAGCCGGTTCCTTCGCACAGAGCACAAAGACTAACGGCGGCGGAGGCTTAAGCGCAAAGATGAGCCCGAGCGCGATTCTGGTAATCCAGAATGGCATGACAAAGCTGGTGAACATCAAACATCAGGATGCTATGACAAAGATTATCGATATGGTTCCGGATTTCATGAATCGTTTCATGGGCAAAGGTGTTTCTGACGATGCAGTTGCTAAGGCAGAAGAGATGGCAGAAGATCTGGGCGCTGCAGATACGGTGATCGTAACTGAGGAAGTAAAATAATCAATTTCTATAAAAAAAGGAAATCATAAGAAAAAGACCGCATAAGATATATCATAGACATTCTGACTTTAGGAGGATGGTATGAAACGTTTATGCGGCCTTTTATTTTTTTGTACGGGCTTTGGGATGACCTTGGTATTGATTCTGCCGGACTCCTTTTTGCTTCTTGTGCTGGCGGTAATATTTATGATCACAGGGTATATTTTATTTTGCTGTAAGTAAGAGAATCTGGATAAAAAAAGGGCACCTGTCTATCGATCAGATAGCAGATGCCTTCATTTTTTCGTTATTCTTGTACTGGAGGTATTAAGCTCTCTCTACGAGACCGGATCTTAAGCAAGAAGTACATACATACATCTTCTGAGCTCCGCCATTAACTTTAACCTTTACAGACTTAACGTTAGCTTTCCAGATTTTGTTGGATCTTCTATGGGAATGGCTTACTCCATTACCAAAGTGAGCAGCTTTTTCACAAATAGCGCATTTAGCCATGATTGCACCTCCTTAACACTTCTTTGGACTTTAGAAAAATCCATAACACAAGTATGATAGCAGAAGTTGTTGAAATTTGCAAGAGAAAAATGAAAAATTCCAACATTTTTTTAAAAAAACTTTGAATATCAATAGACA
>JAZOVL010000088.1:0-7931 GCA_045658685.1 Pilosibacter sp. | reverse complement strand
AACATCGGATTATCTTTTGCCACTTCAATCGCGCGTTTTGCTTCTTCCGTTTCTGTGCAGACAATTAGGATCTTTTCTACACCCACTGCCTTTGCATCTGTAATCACTTCATCAAATTTCGAGAATAAATACGCTCCACACACATGTGCGTGGCTGTCAACGATTCCTGCCATAATCTCTCTCCCTTACCAAACTGTATTTATCGAATCCATGTACTAAAAATCACTAAAGAAATTTTACCACATTTTCGTTATCTCTACAATGTCTGGCAGAGAAAGAAAAGCCGCCGAAATTCGGCAGCTTCTCTAATATTATAAAATAATTATGCTAACTCAAGAGCGATCTTCATCATATCTGTGAAGGATGTCTGTCTCTCTTCTGCTGTTGTAACTTCACCTGTTACGAGGGAGTCAGATACTGTGAACATGCTGAACGCATTCACGCCAGCGTGTGCAGCGTTGCTGTACAGAGCTGCGGACTCCATCTCACATGCGAGAATGCCCATATCTGTCCAGTCTAAACCTGTCTTCGGTTTTTCCGGATAGTAGAAGTTGTCGGAACATAAGATGTTGCCAACGTGGTATTTCATGCCGAACTTATCAGCAACGTCAACAGCTTTCTTTAATAAGTCAAAGCTGCAGATGCAGGAGTAAGAACCGTCAAGACCGAAACAGTTCAGGTAGTTGGAATTTGTGCTCACGCCCATAGCCATAACTACGTCACGGATTTTAACCTGCGGCTGCATAGCACCACATGTACCGATACGGATCAGATTCTTACAGCCGTAACCGTGGATCAGCTCGTAGGAATAAATACCCATGGACGGGCAGCCCATACCTGTAGCCATAACGGAAACGCGTTTTCCATTATAGTAACCTGTGTAACCTAAGATATTTCTTACTGCGTTAAACTGAACTGCATCTGTTAAGAATGTCTCAGCGATGTATTTCGCACGTAACGGATCTCCCGGGAGAAGAACTGTCTCTGCGATATCGCCTAACTGCGCACCGATGTGAGGTGTTGGAACTTTGATTGTTGTCATGTTTTTTCCTCCTAAATAATACATTATATAATACAGGCTGTAAAAATTAATGCTCTTTCTGCAGCCAGTTTTCCATATAGAATCCTTTTCTCTCAAAATAATCCGTATTTTTTATCTGTAATTCCGTATTAGCCAAAAGATCACATACTGTTTTCAGCATGATCTCGGCTGTATGGATATACGCATTTTCTTCATCTGCGATCTCAAACTCGCAGCTGTGAACTCTTCCCTTTACAGCAGCGAATCCGAACTGAACGGTCGGAAGCAGGTATCCAAGATCACCGACGTCTCCGGAAGCACCGGAAACCACATTCTTAACGATCTTGTCGTCATCACAGATTTCTAACATATGTTTATAAACCACATCGCCAATTTCTTTCGACTGCGCCAGCGGCATATATCCTGTCTCATTCTTAATCTCGCACTCCAAACCAAGTGCCTTTGCCGAATGGATCGCGCAAAGATCAAATTTTTCACCAGCCAGCATCAACTCTTCTAACGTATTCGCTCTAATATAAGATTCCAGAACTACTTCTTCCGGAATAATATTCACACTGCCGGAGCAGGAGCTGATCACCGGGTGAAGCTGAAGGCCTGTCTCCTTCGGAAACTGATCCTTCATATAAGAGAGGGCATTCATACAGAGGTTCGCACCATGAAGCGCATTGCGTCCCAAATGCGGGATTACACCAGAGTGCGCAGCAAGACCTTTGAAGATGGCTTTTTTCACCATAAAACCGGCAAGCGTAGAGTGAATATCAAACAGTGTTCCGGAATCACCATTGATATGCATCGAAAGCACACAGTCAATATCATCAAAGACTCCCTGTTCGATCATATTTTGTTTGCCGGAGAAATATTTAATCTTTCCTTCTTTCCGAATTCCTTCGCGGTAATCGAAATCGATAAACTCCTCCGCCGGAGTCGCGATAAAACTTACCGTTCCGCCGAGTTTTTCCACCAGACCACTGTCCTTTAACAACTTCATCACCCAGGCGAGAACTGCTGTCTGAATACTGTGACCACAAGAGTGGTACGGATACGTTTTATCTCCGTCTTTTACATAAATCGCATCCATATCTGCGACCAGTGCAATATGGTAACCGTCTCCGGATCCTAAATCGGCACGAATACCGGTCATTGCGATCCCTGTTTTACACGGGATTCCATTGTCAATCAAAAAAGAAGTAAGAATCTCGCTTGATTTCACTTCCTTAAATCCAAGTTCCGGACATGCAAAAAGCTCACGTCCGAAATCAATTATCTCATCGTGATGCTTTTCGATCAGAACTTTTAACTCTTCATACACACTCACAAAGTCATAATTTTTCATATTTCCACAACCCAATACAATGATATTTTGTTGATCCATGATATTATATTTTATCATATTTCTATGTTAGTGTCAAACAATAGAGAACCGGCGGTTCTGGTCTCCCAGTTGCCGCCGGTTCTCTATTTATCACTTATTATTTTCTGATCAGAAGGGATTTTCCTGTCATTTCCTTCGGCTGTTCCAGACCCATGATCTCAATCAAAGTCGGAGCGATATCTGCAAGACAACCTCCCTCTCTTAAACCGAATTCATCGCCTGCATTTACCAGGATGAACGGTACCGGGTTTGTTGTATGTGCTGTAAACGGAGCACCTGTCTCATAGTCAAGGAGCTGCTCTGCGTTACCGTGGTCTGCACAGATGAACATGACACCGCCTGCCTTTTCAACTGCCTCAACAGCTCTTCCAACACATGTATCAACAGCCTCAACAGCCGCAATCGCCGCTGTCTCAACACCTGTATGACCAACCATATCCGGGTTTGCGAAGTTAATAATGATTACGTCGTATTTATCAGAACCAATCGCTTCTACAAGTTTGTCGCAAACCTGCGGAGCACTCATCTCCGGCTGAAGGTCATATGTTGCAACCTTCGGAGATTTCACAAGGATTCTGTCCTCACCATCGTTTGGCTCCTCGATACCGCCGTTGAAGAAGAATGTTACATGGGCATACTTCTCTGTCTCAGCAATTCTCGCCTGTGTCTTGCCGTTTGCAGCAAGGAATTCACCAAATGTATTTGTGATGGACTGCTTCTTGAATGCCACAAATTTGCCTGTGATCGTCTCATCGTAATCTGTGAAGCATACATAAACAAGGCCCTGTTTTTTCTCCCTTGCGAAGCCGGCAAACTCGTCATCGCAGAATGCGCGAGTGATCTCTCTTGCACGGTCCGGACGGAAATTGAAGAAAATGATGGAATCGTTGTCATTGATCAGGCCAACCGGTGCACCGTTTTCTACTACAACTGTCGGCATTACGAATTCATCTGTTTTTCCGTCATCGTAAGATGCCTGAATTGCTGCTGTTGCAGATTCATTTGTATTGCCCTCGCCAAGTGTCAGCGCTCTGTAAGCAAGCTCTACACGGTCCCAACGGTTGTCACGGTCCATTGCATAGTAACGGCCCATCACGGAAGCCACTTTACCAACGCCGATCTCAGCCATTTTTTCCTCTAACTCAGCCACGAAATCCTTACCTGAAGCCGGCGGAGTATCACGACCGTCAAGGAAACAGTGTACGTAAACCTTCTCAAGACCACTTCTCTTTGCAAGCTCTAAAAGACCGTAAATGTGTGTATTGTGGCTGTGTACGCCGCCGTCAGAAACAAGACCGTACATATGAAGTGCGGAGTTATTCTTCTTGCAGTTCTCAACCGCATTTAAAAACTCTTCATTCTCGAAGAAATCGCCGTCAGCGATGGATTTTGTGATTCTTGTCAGCTCCTGGTAAACAATACGACCTGCACCCATGTTCAGGTGACCTACCTCAGAGTTACCCATCTGACCGTCCGGAAGACCAACTGCAAGACCGCTTGCATTACCTTCTACGAACGGGCACTCTGCCATTAATCTGTCCATAACCGGAGTCTTCGCCTCAAATACAGCGTTTGCCTCCTCTTTTTTATTCAGACCATAACCATCCAGGATCATTAACACTACCGGTTTTTTGCTCATGATTTTTCTCCTTTATTTATAGACTCAAAAGTCCGCATTTCTTTCAAACGCTATTATTGTATAACATTTGCAAAAATCCCGCAAGACCTCCCATGCAAGTATTTGTTATTTTTTTATCACGAAAAGAGGAACACCCTTTTCACGAGTGTTCCCCTGCATCTGGTTTCTTATTATACAAACTTCGGCTCACGTCTCAATTTTGTCGCCTGCTCATAGCTATAACCGGCAGAGATCAGCTTTCCTTCTTCTCCCTCCAGTGCCATGAATGTGATGCCGAATGGCTTTCCTTCGGAAGTATAACCGGCCGGAACGATCATACCCGGAAAATTCGTTACAGCCGGAAGATCCATGACTCCCGGAAATACCATGACTTCCAGATCATGTTCTGCAAATGCCTCTTCCACCACATCACGCAGCATGTGGCATTTAATCTTTTCCCCCAGATACTCTTCTTCGATCAGACGTCCGGAAGTGCCAAATTCTGCATTCTGCAAGTTATCCTGGCCATATTTCAAACAAAGCTCCTGATGGTCTTCATTGTATTTGACAAACGCTCCAAGCGTCTTGACGATATCATTTCCGGCATTTTTTGCAAGATAATGGTTTAGATTCGCCTTAAACTCATATTTCATCAGTCGGTATCCGCCACTGAATCGATCAATATTGGTATCCTGAACTAAAACAGCACCCTTCTCTTGAAGGACATTCACAGCATCCTCAAACAATTTCTGTTCTTCTTCCGAAAGTCCCCCCAGAACAGTACGGTTCACTCCGATCCGCATTCCGGAAAGACCGTCTGCATCAAGATATTTTGTATAATCCGTCTCACGATGGTCGTCTCGGTACCAGGTCGCCGGATCCTCCTTATCTTCACCAACCAGACCGCCAAGCAGCACAGCAACATCTTCAACCGTACGCCCCATCGGGCCTGCTGTATCCTGAGAAGAAGCAAGCGGTACAATTCCGCCCCGGCTGATCAAGCCGACAGTTGGTTTCAGACCTACAATTCCATTTCTCCATGATGGTGACAAAATCGACCCGCATGTTTCGGTTCCTACCGCAGCTGCGCAGAGACTCGCTGCAGCAGCAACCGCAGAACCGGTACTGGATCCACTGGCATCCCAGTCAGAACCATATGGATTGATCACCTGACCTCCCCAGGAACTATAACCATTCTTAATATCCACAGCAAAAAATTTTGCCATCTCTGTTAAATTGGCTTTTCCCATAATGACCGCGCCTGCTTCACGAAGTTTCTTTACCAGATGTGCATCTTCCGGAGCATAGTGGTCTTTCAGCGCACGGCTTCCTGCAGAAGTGTGCATCTGATCCCCGGTTCCGATGTTGCCTTTGATCAGCACCGGAATACCATGAAGATTGCTGCGCTTTCCTTTTAACTTACGCTCACGATCCATTGCCATGGCGATCGTCACCGCTTCCACGTTGAACTCTAAAATTGCATTCAACGCCGGACCAGACAGATTGATATCCTTCATTCTGTTCATATAGCTGATCACCAATTCTGCAGAAGTCGTTTCTCCTGCCTCCATTGCAGTCTGAAGTTCTAAAATGCCTTTTTCTGTTACATCATACATAATACTTCTCTCCCCTTCTTACCATACTACTCTAAGGAGTTAAAAACGGCATACTGCCACAAATAGCCGTATGCCGTTGTATTGCTCATTATTTATTTAAGTAATCAATCGCAACCTGTGCTAACAAGGAAGATCCTCTCCAAAGGAGATCCTCATCGATATTGAATCTGCTGTTATGTAACGGCCATGCAGTCTCGCCTTCCGGAGTTGTATCGGAACCGAGCCATACGAAACAGCCTTCTTTCTCTACAAGATAGTAAGAGAAGTCCTCTGCCGGCATTGCCGGAAGGGCTACATCAACTACTTCCTCTTCACCGAAAAGATTTACAGCTGTCTCTCTGATCAGAGCAGCATCCTTCTCATGGTTCATAAGTGCCGGATAACCACGACCATACTCGATCTCAGCTGTACAGCCAGTCTGGAGGCAAAGTGCATCGAGAAGTTTTCTCATAGAATCTTCGATCATATTACGAGTGTCCGGATTGAATGTACGTACTGTACCGTCAAGGAGACAGTCCCCTGCGATAACATTGTATCTTGTACCTGCGTTGAAAATACCGAATGTTACAACTGCATTATCAAGCGGGCTGACTTTACGGCTTACAAAGGTCTGTGCATTCATAACAAACTGTGCACCGAGAACTACTGCATCGATACCCTGATCCGGCTTTGCACCGTGTGCGCCTTTACCATGGATTTTGATTGTGAAATGGTCTGTAGCCGCCATTAACGGGCCTGCCTTAATACCAACTTTTCCATGCGGAAGATCCGGCCATACATGGAGACCGTATACAGCCTGAACATCATCCAGATGTCCGGACTCTAACATACCCTTGGAACCGCCGTACGGAGATAATTCCTCTGCCGGCTGGAAGATTAATTTTACTGTACCGTTGATCATATCACGATTCTGGCAAAGGATCTTACCTGCGCCGATCAGGCCTGCTGTGTGTGCATCATGACCGCAAGCATGCATACAGCCTTCGTTTCTGGATTTGAACTCCACATCGTTCATCTCCTGAACCTGAAGAGCATCCATGTCTGCACGAATACCTACAACACCGCCCTCATTTGTGCCTTTGATCACACCGATCACACCATAACCATTTACATTCTCGATGATCTCGTCAACACCCATCTCCTTCAGAAGCTCAATCACCTTTGCAGAAGTTTCTTTCTCGCATCTGGAGTTTTCCGGATACATGTGAAAATGTCTTCTGATTGCGATCAATTCCGGCATCATGGCTTTTGCAGATTCAACAATTTTACTCATAACGTCCTCCTATTTACATCTGTCCCTTCCCCCGAAAGAACATAACATTTAAAGTGTAAGCCACATCTGGGCACTCCACTTTTTGCAACGCAAAATAAAGCTTATGAAACTTCATTTCACCAAATTCAAAAAAACAGGGTGTTGTGGGTGAAATCACCCACAACACCCTTAAAAACTTTTGGTTTTATTCAGTTATAGCTGATAATCAAATTACCAAGCGATACCCTGAGCCATCATAGCATCAGCAACCTTCTGGAAACCAGCAAGGTTAGCACCAGCAACGAGGTTGTAGCCTAAGCCATACTTCTCAGCTGTAGCTGCGGATGTGTCATGGATACCTGTCATGATTCTGTGAAGTTTCTCATCAACTTCTTCAGCTGTCCAGGAGTATCTCATGGAGTTCTGGGACATCTCAAGACCAGATACAAGAACACCACCAGCGTTAACTGCCTTGGACGGAGCAACTACCATGTTCGGCTGGCTCATTAAGAACTTAAGAGCATCGTTTGTTGTCGGCATGTTAGCAACTTCGATGTAGTACTTAGTACCGTTAGCAACGATCTGCTCAGCCTCGCCCATACGAACGTCGTTCTGCATAGCTGCCGGCATAACGATATCAACTTTCTGACCGAACGGTTTCTGACCCGGGAAGAACTCTACGCCAAACTTGTCAGCATAGTCCTGAACGCGGTTTCTACCAGATGCTCTCATCTCAAGCATGTAGTCGATCTTCTCTTTTGTTGTGATACCTTCCGGATCGTAGATGTATCCATCCGGACCGGATAATGTAACAGCTTTAGCGCCTAACTCAGCAAGTTTTGTTACGATACCCCAAGCTACGTTACCGAAACCGGATACAGCAACTGTCTTGCCTTCGATTGTGTCGTTCTCATGTTTCATAACTGCTTCTACATAGTATACAGCACCGAAACCTGTAGCTTCCGGACGGATTAAGGAACCACCGAAGGACATACCCTTACCTGTGATAACGCCGTTCTCGAATGCTGCAC
>JAZOVL010000087.1:0-2792 GCA_045658685.1 Pilosibacter sp. | reverse complement strand
TATAAAAATCAATACAATTTCCCCCTGCATCTATTTCCATTTTTACTGTATTGTGGTATAATATTGTGGGTTTCACGTACCCATAGCAACTGTGGGGGAATGCAGTTGCTTAGCAATAATTTTACCAATATATAGGGAGGGTTTTTACTATGGCAAACAGAATTATGTTAAACCAGACATCTTACCACGGCGCAGGCGCTATCGCTGAGATCGTAAATGAAGCTAAGGCACACGGCTTCCAGAAAGCATTCGTATGCTCTGATCCGGACCTTATCAAATTCAACGTATCCACAAAAGTTACTGCTCTTTTAGAAGAGGCTGGTTTAGCTTACGAAATTTATTCCAATATCAAACCGAATCCGACAATCGAGAACGTACAGACTGGTGTTGAAGCATTCAAAGCATCCGGTGCTGATTACATTATCGCGATCGGCGGCGGTTCCTCTATGGATACAGCAAAAGCAATCGGTATCATCATCGCAAATCCGGAGTTCGAGGATGTTAGAAGCCTTGAAGGCGTAGCTCCGACAACAAAACCGTGTATTCCGATCATCGCAGTTCCGACAACAGCAGGTACAGCTGCAGAAGTTACAATCAACTACGTTATCACAGACATTGAAAGAAAACGTAAATTCGTATGTGTTGACCCACACGATATGCCAATCATCGCAGTTGTTGATCCGGAGATGATGGCTTCTATGCCGAAGGGCTTAACAGCTTCCACAGGTATGGATGCTTTAACACACGCGATCGAAGGTTACACAACGAAAGGCGCTTGGGAAATGACAGATATGTTCCATATCAAAGCAATTGAAATCATCGGCAGATCTCTCCGCGATGCAGTTGCTAACACACCGAAGGGCCGTGAGGATATGGCTCTTGGTCAGTACATCGCAGGTATGGGCTTCTCCAACGTAGGTCTTGGTATCGCTCACTCCATGGCTCACACACTTGGTGCTGTATATGATACACCGCACGGTGTTGCATGTGCTATGATGCTCCCGATCGTAATGGAATTCAACCAGGAGTGCACAGGTGAAAAATATCGCGAAATCGCAAGAGTAATGGGTGTTAAGGGTGTTGACGAGATGTCCGCCCCAGAATATAGAAAAGCAGCGATCGAAGCAGTTCAGCAGCTTTCCATCGATGTTGGTATCCCGACAGTTCTCGAAGCATTGAAAGAAGAAGATCTTCCGTTCCTCGCTGAATCCGCATTCAACGATGCTTGTGCACCGGGTAACCCGAAAGATGCTTCCATCGAAGATTTCATTGCTCTCTTCAGAAAGATCATGAAATAATTGACAGATTAAAAACAAACGAGGATGTCCGTATGGGCATCCTCATTTTATTGCTTATAATTCAATTTTCTCAAGATCGATCTCATAGATTGCAGCCGGGCGTCCTCTTCCATTGAGATTTAAACGATTTACCTGCACCGCAGCTCCATGCTCCACCAACTTTTTAAGAATTCTTGTGGCACTTCTGGGGGTAATATCCAGATAGAAGACCAGATCACTCGCCGAAAATTCTCTCATTTGGCGGTTTTTCTGAAGAGAAAGAATCTTTTCCAGGTTGATCGCTGCAATCCCAAGTTCATTGGCAATGCGAAGCGTATTGGCATTCGGCTTGATCTGGTAGCTGATAGTCCGGTCTCCGCAAAGCGGACCGATCATCTTCTCTTCTTCATTAACCATGTAGGTATACTGATGCGGATCCATAATGGATTCCCGAACCGCCAAAAGTGCATGTTTATGAGCTGTCACGATATCGTAACCAATCCCCCATCCGATATGAGTAGAAAACGGAAGAACTTCGTATAAATAGGAGGTCAGAAGACAGGTCGTATTTTCTGAAGTCAGTTTCTGAACCGTTGCCCGGGAAGTCACCGCCTCATAAGAATCATTGTTTCGCCGCAATACAAACACCATATTCTGCTCTGAGTTAAACTGCTCCAGACGTTCTTTTAAGATTGCATAATCACGCTCTGTCGGCTGATTTTTTTTAATCCGTATCACACAGCATGCAGTCAGTGCTTTTTCCATCTGGGTGATCTCGATATCATGCAGCAGATTCAAAAAACCTTCCATCATGGTAGCCGGACACGGCTGAAACAGGATGTGTGGAATCCGTTCTTTTTCCATCCATTTTGCCAGGTTCGTGACACGGGTCACAGCAAATTCAAGTTCTCCATTGCTCCATTTTTCCCGGTATCCATCCATCAATCTGTCATAAAAAGAATCGAAATCTTTACTGTAAGAGGAATAATCAAACATAATCTGAAGGCTTGGAATACGCTCTTTCGGAAAAACCTCACGGACATATTTAACCAAACGCTGGTCTTCCGATTCCAGACTTGCCGTATCAAAATAAACCCGGTTGAAATCCAAATGTGGATTTTGCGCCAGTAAACGGGCGATCAGCAGATAGACATCGCGATCCTGCATTTCCAGATAATGATGAGGAATTTCCATGCACGTCAGATTTCGTTTTACATAATCATAAGGCAGACGTCCACTAAATAAAATACCGTCAAACTTTTTCGCATGTTCCAGATATAGTTCCGTCAATTCCGTCATCGAAGAATACGGATGATACGAAATCTCACAGTATCGGTTCATCTGCTCCTGTACCAGCAATAAATTTTTCAACGACTCGCTTGCCGTAAAAATTCCAACTCGTTTTTTCATAGGATGGCCTCTTTCTCCTCATTTTCTCCTTAGAATACTATCATTAGAATATCATAAGAAATCTCTGTAGTAAACAATAAAGGACTTTATAAAGACTTGTTCTCA
>JAZOVL010000086.1:0-6832 GCA_045658685.1 Pilosibacter sp. | reverse complement strand
CTATTCAGAGTTATGCTCCGGCTTTAACTGCATGGAAAGAGTTTGAACCGTACGAAGTTGTTGCAACTACATATCAGGCAATTTCCGGTGCAGGTAAGAATTTCCAGGATTGGCCGGAGATGGTTGGCAATATTATTCCATATATTGGCGGTGAGGAAGAAAAGAGCGAGAAAGAACCGCTTCGTCTTTGGGGTAAGATGGAAGATGGTGTGATCGTTCCGGCTTCTGAACCAAAGATTACATGTCAGTGTATTCGTGTTCCGGTATTAAATGGTCACACAGCGGCTGCATTTGTCAAATTTAGAAAGAACGTAACAAAAGAGCAGCTGATTGAAAAGCTTGTTAATTTCAAGGGACTTCCGCAGGAACTGGAGCTTCCGAGCGCTCCAAAACAGTATATCCAGTATCTGGAAGAGGAAAATCGTCCGCAGGTTCAGATGGATGTGGAGTTTGAAAACGGTATGGGTACTTCCATCGGTCGTCTGAGAGAAGACACGATCTATGACTGGAAGTTTGTCGGTCTGTCCCACAACACCGTCCGCGGCGCTGCAGGCGGAGCTGTACTTTGTGCAGAACTACTTACAAAACAGGGCTATATTGCTTCAAAAAGTGAACGATAATTCGATTATAACGGCCAGGGAACTATTCTCTGGCCGTTATCGAGTCAATCCGAAAAGAAAGGAAATGAATGGGTAAATCATTATTTATTGCAGAAAAGCCGAGTGTTGCCCAGGAATTTGCAAAGGCTTTAAAAATCAACGGAAGAAAAATTGATGGTTATATCGAATCAGAGAACGCCATTGTTACCTGGTGTGTCGGACATCTTGTAACCATGAGTTATCCGGACGCGTATGATCCGTCGTTAAAACGATGGAGTATGGATACGCTTCCGTTTCTTCCGGGCGAATTTAAATATCAGATCATTGATGATGTGAAGAAACAATTCAATACCGTAAAGGGTCTGCTGAACCGTGCGGATGTAGATACCATCTATGTTTGTACTGACTCCGGACGTGAAGGAGAATATATTTACCGTCTTGTGGAACAAGAAGCGAATGTAAAGGGAAAACAGCGCCGCCGTGTCTGGATCGATTCTCAAACGGAGGAGGAGATTATTCGAGGTGTTCGTGAGGCAAAGGATTTGTCGGAATATGATAATCTGGCAGCATCTGCATATCTGAGAGCGAAAGAAGACTATCTGATGGGCATCAATTTCTCACGAGTCCTTACTTTGAAGTATGGTCCGGCGGTTGCTTCTTACCTGCATGAAAAGCGAGCTGTTCTCTCAGTCGGTCGTGTGATGACTTGTGTACTTGGTATGGTTGTCAGAAGAGAACGAGAGATCAGAAGTTTCGTGAAGACTCCATTTTATCGTGTTCAGGGAACCTTTGAGGTCCCGGGAACCGAGGATATGGCGATTACAGCAGAATGGAAGGCAGTGGAAGGTTCCAGATATTACGGAACACCTGTATTATATAAAGAAAATGGTTTTAAAGAGAGAAAAACAGCGGAAGAATTGATCACATTCTTGGCCCAGGAACCGATGGAAGGCACTTTGAAAGGGCTCGAAAAGAAAAAAGAAACCAAGAACGCGCCACTGTTATACAATCTTGCTGAACTGCAGAATGATTGTTCCAAAATGTTCAAGATCAGTCCGGACGAAACACTGAAAGTCGTCCAGGAACTGTATGAGAAGAAATTGGTTACCTATCCACGAACCGATGCCAGAGTCTTATCGACAGCTGTTGCAAAGGAAATCGCAAAAAATATCGGTGGATTGAGAAATTTTGCTCCGCTTTCCGTATTTGCAGAAGAAGTGCTGAATGAAGGCATGTACAAAGGGCTCGCAAAGACACGTTATGTCAATGATAAACAGATCACCGATCATTATGCCATTGTTCCAACCGGACAAGGATTCGGTGCCATGCGAAGTCTCGGCTCTTTGCAGATGAAAGTTTATGAAGTGATCGCAAGAAGATTCCTTAGTATTTTCTACCCGCCGGCAGTATATCAGAAGTTTTCCTTGCATATAGAAAAGCAAGGAGAACATTTCTTTGCGAACTATAAAGTTCTGGCAGAAGAAGGGTATTTAAAGGTTGCAGCGGTAAATACGAAAAAGGGTGAGAAAGATCTTGCAGATGACAAGGCAGATAAAAAGACAAAAGACACGGAAGGAGATCAGGAAATCGATCTTGGACAGGATGAGAAGGCAAAAGCTCTTCTTGCCATGCTGGCAAATTTGAAAAAAGGTCAGAAACTTGGATTACGTGGCATGGAGATCAAAGAAGGAGAAACTTCTCCTCCAAAGAGGTATACCTCTGGTTCGATGATCCTTGCCATGGAGAACGCCGGTCAGCTAATTGAAGACGAAGACCTTCGTGCCCAGATTAAAGGAAGTGGTATCGGAACCAGTGCGACACGAGCAGAGATCTTGAAAAAACTTTGTAATATCCAGTATCTATCTCTGGCAAAAAAGACTCAGGTCATTACACCGACACTGCTTGGAGAGATGGTCTTTGATGTCTGCTGTGCTTCTATGAAACAACTTTTGAACCCTGAGCTGACGGCCAGTTGGGAAAAAGGATTAACGTACGTCGCAGAAGGCAGCATAACTTCAGAAGAATATATGGAAAAACTGGAGAGATTTGTTGCTTTGCGTACCAATAGTGTGAAACAGACCAATAACCAGTATCTGCTGCGACCATATTTTGACGATGCCGCACAGTATTATAAGAAATAAGTGGAGGACATATCCATATGAAAATGAACGATACGAAAATTTTATGCCTCTATGATCTTGGTCATACGATTGCCAAGGATTTGATGAAAACTTACACATATCCGTGGGAAGTGCTTGCACATATTGAAAATACAATTGTAGAGCTTGGTGTACAGCTTCCGAAGGAAGAATATGAACAGCGTGAAAACAATGTTTGGATTCATAAGACAGCAACAGTATTTCCAAGTGCGTATCTTGGCAAAAATGTGATCGTTGGAAAGAATGCGCAGGTGCGTCATTGTGCATTTGTCCGTGAAAATGCGATCATCGGAGAAGGTGCTGTAGTAGGAAATTCCACCGAGTTAAAAAATGTGATCTTATTTGACTGCGTGGAAGTTCCACACTATAATTACGTTGGTGATTCTATTCTTGGTTATAAGGCTCATATGGGAGCCGGTTCCATTACTTCCAATGTGAGAGCAGATAAGGGACTAGTGAAGATCCACACAGAAGATGGTGATCTGGAAACCGGACGAAAGAAAGTAGGAGCCATGTTGGGAGACCATGCAGAGATTGGATGTGGTTCCGTGCTAAATCCGGGAACTATAATCGGAAGAAACAGTAATGTATATCCACTTTCCAGTGTTCGCAGCTGCGTAACTGCAAACTCTATTTATAAAAATCAAGGTGAGATTGCTGAAAAAATACAGTAAGGCAAAGAAAGACCGTAGTATCATGATTTAGATTCGTGATACTACGGTCTTCTATTGTAAATTAGCTTCGATCGGTCATGTGTTCCTGATAATCGACTGCCAGACGAGTGCCGGAATCTTCGAGAATATATTTTGCACCGTAGAGTTCTGGTGAAGTTAAGATACCGGCAGGTTTAAACTGATATTCATAACACCAAAGATCACCGGCGCTGCGCCAAGAGTTCGGACTCTGATAGAAATAGACGCCTGGTGTATGATGGAGTTGGGCAAATCCATTTTGTCTGGTACCATAAAGTCGAATGGTCAAATCGTGAACGCCAGGTTCACATGGAACGTGCATGCGATATGGTGAAAATGCCAAGTTTCCGATCTCCTGACCATCAAGGAATACCTTGGTTAGACCGCCTCGATAACGCGGAATGCGAAGATCGAAATCACCTTCCGTCTGAATTTTGAAATGATAAAGCAGGTTTCCGGTGTAGAAAGGAAGTCCTTGAGGAACGATATCACTAAATCCAAGTTTCTGAATCGGATTAATTAAGATCTTTTTTGTGCCAATGATCCGGACTCCAAAGTCTCCGAGCAGGTACATATATTCCAGATTGGTTCGTCTGCCGATCGGAACTGTGATCAGAAGGATATTTTCTCCAGGAACAAGATTCGGTAACGGAATCGTCTGGATTGCCTTATCCACATACCAACCATCAGCCTTCATAGTTACTGGTTGGTCGTTTAAAACGATGGTTGTGGAATCTGCATCTTCAAGAGCCAGATGACATCCATTTATCTCACATTCGGACTGAATACGGAATCGAAGTGTTAGAGTTTCTTTCGCTGCTTCCGGATCAATGAGATAAGGCTGAACAACTTCTTTTCGCCGAACCGGAATCTCCAGTTGTCTGCGTACAACATTGTCGATGCGCAGCAGCTCCTCCTCAGAATAAAAGGCACTTTCTCGGAAAGAATATTCTGCCATATCTAACAGCAGCATATTGGGCTCCTCCAATGTAACAGCAACGGGCCCAAACATCAAATCCGGTAATGTACGGAACTTGTTTGGTACATCGTTCCTATGACAAGATATATTTTCACAAGAAGGATTTATTTTAAAAGCAGTCTCATGATGCGAAACAGGTGTTAAACGAAGCAACAAACTTTCGTGCATGAACCAGTCGCGTTCGAAAACCGTATTTCCATTTCGATACTCGCAAGAAATATCTAGAATATCACCGGTAAGTGTATTATAACAAGTCAGCTTGTAATGTCCCTTGAGAGTAAAACGGAGAGAGCTATAATCATCCACATCAGGACAAGTAGGATTCTTGCCATTGCATAGAAATAACCAGAAATGATCTCCGTCTTTTCGAAGCTGATGAAGAACCCGATCTTCTCGTTGTCCGTCTTTTCTTCGGATATCCAGGAAACGGAATGCCTCTAATGCGTCAAGGATCGCAGAAGGAGCAGCTTCCGAGTGGAATGAAGATTCGTACAGTGATTTTGCGGCATCAGAACGTTCTGCATTGACATACTGCGGATATGAGCCAATAAATAATAAGGTTCCTCCACCTTTTCGGAATGTTTCCAGTCGTTCCAGCGTGGTTGCACGAATAGTAGTAAGAGTTGGAACGATTACTGCGTCATATTCCATAAGCCCTACTTTTAGAGGATTTCCGCCTGTCGGACAGAGATCCGGTAGTTCTGCTTCGCACAAATAATCAAAATCGATTCCACCGAAGAGAAGTGTTTCTGCAAGTTGTTCAAATTGTTGTTCCATCTGGGAGCGAAGCGCAGCTGTCTTATCTGCCGGACCGTAATGGAGCCAATAGCTTTCGATCGGATGAACAACTGCAACGCGTACATGAGCTTTACCTCGAGTCAGAGCCGTATTTAAGCGAGCGAAATGATTTTCAATCATAGAAAATTGATCCCACCAAGGAGATTGATAACTGATCGATGCCGGATAATCACGTTTGGCCTCACCCCTCATAGTCATCCATGCCAGATGCGGAACGCGGACTGTTACGCCCAGTGCTGCCTGCCAGTCACCTTGAAGTTTGTAGCCTCTAAAATCATAATCCCAGCCAGTGACACCATAAAGCTCAGAAAGCATACCTTCTTTGCCAGTCTGGCGGATAATGGACTGTGTTTGTTTGGCAGTTGTATATTCATGAAAATCACAGAGCATATCAATACCAGGAATACCGAAGTATCGATAACAACGCATCGCATCACCAACAGCCTGAGTCTGACTTTCCAGAGATGGTTCTCCCATAACATGACCAGTCAGGGCAATTCCATGGGAATCGCACCAAGAGCTGATCTGTTTACAATAAGATTCCACAAAACGGTCTGTCAAAAGGTTCTGGAATTTCCAACGGAAAGAAGAAAGCTTACCATTCGGAAGTTCCCATAAAAGTTCCGGAAGGTAGTCAAGAATATCCTCACCATAGCGGCTCTGATATAACTCAGGCAGCGCATCAGTCCAAGGCATAAATACATCTTTCTGTTCATCTGAAAAGTTAAGAGTTTCCTTTGGAGTAAACTGAGGTTCATCTGTGAAAATTGAAGGGATTAATGTGCCAAAATCATCTTGAAGTTCTTTCGCATATTCCTCATGGGTATATCGAATGAAATCACGGATCGCTTCCGGACGCAGAGTATCAACGTAAGCCGTATTATTAAACCAGGGATCTTCTGTCGCATGTTCCATGTAGACGTACCACTTCACACCGACAGCATTTTCATCTTCAGAAATGCGATTCGACGAAGCAAGGGTACCATTCGGATGTAAAACAACATCATATACCGCCAGCAAAATGCCATTATCTTGTCGAATACTTTCCTGACCACGTCCAGGTTCCGGTCTGAGGTTTCGATTAGGTCTGTCCGGCGCATATGGAGTGGTAGTAAATAATAAAGTTTTGCGTGCATTTTCCGGCTGATGTCTAGTGACACGTCCACCAGCGGTTCCGGAAGGCCAGCGGTCCTCATCATAAAGCCATGCAAGCATCCCACGTTTCCGAGCTTCCTCTACACAGAAGCGGATGTGGCTCATAAACTCTTCAGATAAATATGGACTGTCCATACCTGTTCGGACATGCATATGAAAGCCGCCAAGTCCCATAGTCTGGAAGTGATCGATCTGTTCTTTTAGTTCTTGGTCATCCAATTTTCCATTCCAAGCCCAGAACGGAGTACCTCTATACTCACTCGTCGGATTTTTAAACAGATCATGGGATAGGATTGGTTCTGAATTTTTTGGATAGAGCATCTGTCATTGCCCCCTTATCGTTTTTCTATGATTCCAGTATAGTAAAAGAGAAATTATCCGTCAATAATCTGTTTACACTAGAAAAAATCTGTGTTACGATTTTGATTAGAGTGAATTGAACAAATCTAT
>JAZOVL010000085.1:0-5812 GCA_045658685.1 Pilosibacter sp. | reverse complement strand
CCTTCTGCAATTCGTTTACGAATATCGGCAGACGCAATATCAACTTCTTCATTATGAAGCGGAAGGATTTTCGCACCATATTTCTCAGTCAGATATGCAATCTGCTCATCAAAGGATCGTTCAGCACCTTCGTAATCACGTCCTGAAACCATTAAGGTTGTCAATGCCATGACCTGTTCCGGGTGATACCAGGCTTCAATCTGGAATAAAGAGTCTGCACCGATAATGAAATAAAATTCATGTTCCGGGTACTCTTCTTTTAAAAGAGCCAGCGTATGGGCAGTGTAAGTATTGCCCTCCCGTTTCATTTCGAAATCTGAGAGAACACAATAAGGAAGTTCCTCAAGTGCCAGACGAAGCATCTCAATGCGTTCTTCACCTGCTGTGATGGTACGGTCTTTTTTATGTGGCGGGATGTGGGATGGCATATACCAGATCTCGTCAAGACCATATTCTTCATACGCCTGTTTTCCTAATAACAGGTGTCCATTGTGGACGGGATCAAACGTTCCGCCCATGATACCGATCCGTTTCATGAAACAGCTCCTTTCAGGAATGACTCAGGATTACGGAAGAACGATCTTTCTGTTCTTTTCTTCCTTAGCCGGACGATATAAAACAATCATTTTACCAATTACCTGAACGACCTGGGAACGTGTACGCTCACCAAGAACAGCTGCGATGCTCTTCGGATCGTCCATGCAGTTCTTTAACACGTGGATCTTGATCAGCTCTCTTGCTTCCAGTGCTTCATCAACAGCCTGAGTCAGCTCCGGAGTCAGACTGGATTTTCCAATCTGGAGGATCGCATCCATTGTCATTGCAAGGCCTTTTAAGTAAGATCTCTGCTTGCTTGTCATAGGGCTTTTTCTCCTCTAAAAATCAATTATTTATAGTAATCGAACACAAGACCATACATACGTACTGTATCGCCTTCCTGAATGCCTGCTTCCTCTAATGCTTCCAGGATTCCATTCTCTTTTAAGAACTTCTGGAAGAAGTTAAAGCCTTTTTCAGACTCCAGGTTTGTATATCCAAGCATCTTTTCGATTCTCGGTCCTTCAACCACATACTCTCCGTCTTCATTCTGTTCAACTGTATACGGAAGGTTGCGGTCTGTCATGTATTCTACTTCGAATTCCTTCTCAAAAATCTTCGGAGTTCTGTCTACAGTACTTAATACTTTGAACAGATAATATAAAAGCTCATTTACACCTTCGCCGCTGACTGCAGAAATACCAAATACCGGAATTCCCTGGCATTCAAACTCATCTTTCAGAGCTTTGAGCGGATTCATCTCCTCGTCATAAAGAGCATCCAGCTTATTGGCAGCGATTGCCTGCGGGAGCTCTAAGAGCTTCGGATTGTAAGCTTTTAATTCTTCCATGATCATATGGACATCTTCTACCGGATCGCGACCTTCTACGGATGCACCGTCTACAACATGGAGAAGAACTTTTGTTCTTTCGATGTGACGTAAAAATTCATGTCCAAGGCCTGCACCTTCGGATGCACCTTCGATCAGTCCCGGGATATCGGCCATTACGAAGCTGTTACCATCTCCGAGATTTACCACACCGAGATGTGGATTTAATGTTGTGAAATGATAGTTGGCAACTTTCGGGCGTGCGTTGGATACACGAGATAATAATGTAGATTTTCCTACATTCGGGAATCCCACAAGACCTACGTCTGCGAGTACCTTTAACTCTAACTGTACCCAGAGTTCTGCACCTGCCTGTCCCGGCTGTGCATACTTCGGAGCCTGCATGGTTGCTGTAGCGAAGTTCATATTTCCAAGGCCGCCTTTGCCGCCCTTTAAAATAACTTCTCTGCGGTTATCACCGGACATGTCGGTAATGACTTTACCTGTTTCCATGTCCTTAACAACAGTACCCTGTGGTACTTTAATAACAAGATCTTTGCCGTTTGCACCGTGGCATCTGCGCTTTCCGCCTTCTTCACCAGGCTGCGCTACATATTTTCTAACATGACGGAAATCTACAAGAGTATTCAGACCGTCATCTACTTCAAAGATAATATCGCCGCCTTTGCCGCCGTCACCGCCGTCCGGGCCGCCGTTGGGAACATAAATTTCTCTACGGAAACTCACATGGCCATTTCCGCCGTCACCAGATTTGATAAAAACTTTTGCGCTGTCTGTAAACATGGGTTCGTTCAGTCCTTTCCAAAACTGTCTGGTTTAAATCAATAGTTACATGTGTTTACATCGGTAAACTCTAAAAGAGCCCCATACCTTACAGTATGGAGCTCTAAGTTATTATTCGCTGATTACTCTCGGATATACAGAAACCTGCTTTTTGTCTCTGCCTTTTCTCTCAAATCTAACAACGCCATCAACCTTTGCGAATAATGTGTCATCACCGCCACGGCCAACGTTAAGACCCGGATGGATCTTAGTACCACGCTGTCTGTAAAGAATGTTTCCAGCTAATACGAACTGTCCGTCTGCTCTCTTTGCTCCAAGGCGCTTGGACTCGGAATCTCTACCGTTCTTAGTAGAACCAACACCTTTCTTGTGAGCAAATAACTGAAGGTTCATCTTAAACATATCGGTTACACCTCCCTGAATCGAAAATTTATATACTCTGCTCCATAATCTCTCTGGATATTTTGAAGTCCCAGAATCAGGGATTTCATAAGGAGCTGTGACTCAGGACTAATTTCGTCCGGGAAGGAAAAGGAAAAATATCCTCCATCGTCGGAAACACTTCCTTCAAAATGGTCCTCCGTAAATTCTTCTACGGAATTTGCCATGTTCAATGCCAGTGAAGAAACAGCAGCACAAATAATATCCTGTCCGTATTCTCCATAGCCTGCATGACCTTTGATTTCAATCCCTTTTGCGACCTTATCCTTGTCACGTTTGATAATTACGTTAATCATACAAAATTAAGCGTTGATCTTGTCAATCTTAACCTGTGTATAAAGCTGTCTGTGGCCGTTTTTCTTATGATAGCCAGTTTTGCGTTTATACTTGTAAACGATAACTTTTTTGCCCTTGCCAACTTTTTCTACTGTTGCGGATACTGTAGCACCTGCTACTGTCGGGCATCCGATTGTAAGCTCGCCGTTGTTTACGCAAAGAACCTGATCAAAAGTTACTACAGAACCCACTTCTGCTTCGATCTTCTCGATCTTGATGCTATCGCCTTCAGCTACTTTATACTGCTTACCACCTGTTGCAATAATCGCGTACATATTGCACCTCCTATTATCTTTACTCGCCAGCTGCGGTGGTTTCCATTTAGAAACACTTGTTTACCTCACTGTGCGGCACATACCCATGTATAATATCATTTCTTTTTCTTAATGTCAATCATTTTTTGTAATTTTTTCAAGAAAATTCATTGATTTTGCGAAGGATTTTCAACGTACAACTAGATATGGTGGAGAAGCTCCAACGGTCGTTTAAGCTGAATATACAGCTCCATCGGTTTGATTCGATGTAAAGTCCCCTCTTTAAAATACCAAGTTGCCTGCAATGGTTTCATTCCCAGTGAATCGGAAGCTTCCAGTTCCTGACTGCCTCCATCACCAACAAAGATACACTCTTCTGCAGCTACTTGCAATTCGTTAATACATCGTTCAAAAATCTCTGGATTCGGTTTTTTGACACCCTGCTCGTAGGAAAGATAGACAGCATCAAAATAAGGTAATAATACACTTTCTCTAATCACAAGAGCTTCCTCCGAAAAACAATTACTGATTAGACCCATTTTGATTCCACGAGATTTTAATTCCTCCAGCATCGGAATGATTTCATAATGTAGATGTTTGAAACAATCTTCTTTGATTGCAATACGCTTCGCCGCCATGTGATTCAGCAGTTCATCGGAATATCGACCAGTTCTGTTTAAAATATCTGTAATCGCTTGTTCAAAAGATAACTGACCAATGGTACGTTCTGTATCTGTAGGCATCCAAAGTGCCTGAAACTCGTCCACCGGAATTCCTGCATCTTCTGCCATTTGCATACTGAAATACAGAGGACTGTCGTAATGAGTGATCAGTGTCTCATACATATCAAAAATGACTGCTTTTATCATAAGAACAACCTCATTTCCACATGTGGAATATCATCCTCAAGAAACTCTTCCGAACAGATTTGAAAACCGGCACGCTCATAAAATCCAGTCGCATAGCACTGGGCGTGAATATATATCTGCGACGGATTCATTTTCTCTTTAATCTGCTGCAAACCTTCTTCTAATAGTTTTCCACCTAAGCCAGTTCCATGATTGACAGTTAAAAAACGACCCATTTGAACAACATGT
The DNA here is from genome assembly GCA_045658685.1 of Pilosibacter sp. GTDB lineage: Bacteria > Bacillota > Clostridia > Lachnospirales > Lachnospiraceae > Pilosibacter. Next base: position 1,514 of record JAZOVL010000085.1, on the reverse strand, counting down.
TCTTCCTCATCTTTGGGAAAAGCTCTCAGATATGCGAGAACTTTTCCATCCTCCTCATAGAATACGTGCAATCCATGATAGTCCAGGTCATCCATATCCTGGTATACGCAAGTTTGCTCAACCACAAAGATTTCCGCACGGGCTTTTAAAAGCTCGTATAACTCTCTTGTTGTTAATTCATCGAAATGTTTGGAAATTAATTTCATATTATTTTATTCCTTTACAATATTCTGCACCCAAATGCCGCTCTTTACCATCATGTATCCGATAAATACTTTAACCACTTCTGTTGCCTGTACACAGAAGAAAACGGCTGTAATCGGCAGTTCAGAATGTCTTGATGTAAAAAATGCTACCGGAATCATAACAGACCATACATACACACTATCGAAAATAAAGGTAATGACGGTCTTTCCACCCGAACGAAGAGTAAAATAAGTCGCATGGCAGAATGCACAGCACGGCATAAACAGTGCTGCGATACGAATAAACTGCGTTGCAAGTTCGCGGATTTCCGGTTCTGTATTGTAGAGTGCCGGAAACAAACTTCCGAATGCAATCATAAAACTTGCGATTACCGCACATGCAGATACACAGAAGAAGATCATCTTGTTGTCTGCATCTTTCGCTTCCTCCAGTTTTCCGGCACCTAAGAGCTGGCCAACTACAATGGCGATGCTTGCACCGATCTGCATGTATACAATATTAAACAGATTCGTAATCGTTGAAGAAATGTTCTGTGCAGCAACCACTTCCAGACCTCGGACTGCGTAACACTGCACAACAGTTGTCATACCACAAGCCCACAGAACCTCATTCATCATAAGCGGAGTTCCCTTGATAAAAATGTCTTTGAATACCTTTCGCGGCATTCCAAAGCCCTTATATGCACCTACAATGTATGGATTTTCGGCTTTATGGGTATGTGTCCAGATTACGATGATCGCACATTCCACAAAACGTGCTGCTACAGTGGCAAGCGCTGCACCGCGTACTCCAAGCTCCGGGAAAAATCCAACACCAAAAATCAGACTATAGTCCAATACCAAATTTACAGCGACTGCTACTGCACCGGAAACCATCGGAATTACCGTCTTACCTGTTTCACGGATGGAATTAATGTAAATCTGAGAGATTGCAAATGCCGGAAGTCCCCAGATCATGATCGCCATATATTGCTTTCCGTATTCCAGTGTTTTGGCAATATCTCCGACGCTGCCGGTATCATTTAAATACAGATTAATCAAGTTTGTATTCCAGCTTGTAAAAAGATACAGAGCCAGGGCAATGATCAATGCGCCGGAATAAAGTTTATAGCGGAATGCATATTTCTGACCTTCATAATCCCCTTTTCCATAATACTGGGTACCAAAGATTCCAGCTCCGGAAACGGCTCCGAAAATGCAAAGATTAAATACGAAAATCAACTGATTGACAATCGCTACGCCAGTCATCTGTTCGGTACCGATCTGACCGACCATAATATTGTCCAGAAAGTTCACGAAACTGGTAAT
>JAZOVL010000084.1:0-5763 GCA_045658685.1 Pilosibacter sp. | reverse complement strand
GATTAGTGCAAAATACAATGTGAACTTTGTATTAAGCGTATCCAAGGACAGTGAAGAACTTCCGGAGATCGCAAAAGATATGGTTCTGGTTGCTTTATAAATCAACGCTCCTTATTGCATATCCAAGGCATGGACATTTGTCCATGCCTTTACTGTGTTTGGCAGATGTTATACGATAAGATGACCTGTCAAAAAGTGATTGGAAAGCAGTAAAAAGAACTTGCAAATTTATAGGAGTTGTGTTACACTACATATCGGTCGTAAGGCTTGCCGGCATGGCGGAATGGCAGACGCATCAGACTCAAAATCTGACGGGGGTGACTTCGTGCGAGTTCGAGTCTCGCTGCCGGCATTATTTTAAGACGTCAGAAATTTGTAAATTCAGATTTCTGGCGTCTTTTCATTTTAGGAAAGAAAACATACCAAGGCTCGTTCTGTGTTCTGTATTCACGTGATAAATTGTAAAAGTGATGAAAAGAAAGAAGAAATCCCCGGCAGTGTTGGTAATATTATACAAATGTAGGTTGCTTTTTTTTTAGATATATGATACAGTATATTCGGCGCAAACAAGGTTTGCGTCATAGTTTAGTGGGGAAATTACGAAAGGAGTTTTCAAAATGGAAAACAAGAACATGGGCTTTGCAACAAAAGCCATTCACGCTGGTGTACTTGGAAAAAATCCGTATGGCGTTTTAACAACACCGATTTATCAGTCTTCTACATTCGTATTCGATAACTGTGAGCAGGGTGGTAACCGCTTCGCGCTGAAAGAAGATGGTCATATCTACTCCCGTCTCGGCAATCCGACAACAGATCTCCTTGAGAGAAAAGTAGCTGCTCTGGAAGGTGGCGAAGCTGCTGTGGCTTTCTCCTCTGGTATGGGTGCAATCTCTTCTGTTATGTGGACTGTATGCCGCGCTGGTGCGCACATTATCGCTGACGGTACACTCTATGGCTGCACACATGCTTTATTAGAGCATGGTATGACACGTTATGGTGTTGAAGTTACTTTCCTTGATACAGCAGACCTTGAAGCAGTTAAGGCAGCGCTGAAGCCGAATACTGTTATGGTATACCTCGAGACACCGGCTAACCCGAACCTCAAGATTGCTGATATTGCAGCAGTAGCAGAAATCGCACACACTTATAACGCTGATATTAAAGTTGTTTGTGACAATACATTTGCTACACCGTACCTTCAGAGACCGCTTGAGTTAGGTGCTGACGTTGTTGTTCATTCTGCAACAAAGTATTTAAATGGCCACGGCGATGTTATCGCAGGTCTTGCTGTAGGTAAAACTGACCTTATGACACAGGTTCGTCTGTTTGGTCTTAAAGATATGACAGGTGCTGTACTTGGTCCGCAGGAGGCATTCTTAATCCTCAGAGGTCTTAAGACATTAGAGCTTCGTGTTCAGAGACACTGTGCGAGCGCTTTGAAAGTAGCTGCATGGCTTGAGGCAAATGAAAAAGTAGAGAAAGTTTATTTCCCGGGTCTTGAGTCTCATCCGAACCACGAAGTTGCTAAGAAGCAGATGAGCGGTTTTGGTGGCATGATTTCCTTCGAAGTAAAAGGTGGTAAAGCAGCTGGTCAGAAACTTTGCGATAGCTTAGAACTCTGCACACTTGCAGTTAGCCTTGGTGATGCCGAGACATTAATCGAGCATCCGGCTTCCATGACTCACTCTCCGTATTCTTCCGAAGAGTTAGCAGCAGCTGGTATCCCGGAAGGTCTTATCCGTATCTCCATCGGTCTTGAGAATGTTGAAGATATCATTGCTGACCTTGAGATGGGCTTTGCTCAGATTTAATTTATATAGATGAATACATAATTTTTATGATACATTTACCCCAGACTGGGGAACTGGTCTGTGGTTTTTTGTGCAATAGGAAACTTCATTCCTATTTTTTATGTATATGAATTCTTTTCTACGTTAGCACTTGAAATTGCAATTGAAATAGTGTATGATGTAACCTAGATTATTATATCCTAATAGAAGATGACAGAAATTGCAGGAAGGAGTGTGTTCGATGAATTGCAGGGAAGCAGAGAAATTGGTGGTTCCTTATATTAAGGATGAGCTTACCATAGATGAACTGGATGATTTTTTAGAGCATGTGGAATACTGCAATAGTTGTATGGAAGAGTTGGAAATCCACTATATGGTAGATGTTGGTCTCAGAAAACTTGATGAAGATGACACAGTTTACGATATCGTTGGAGATCTGCAGCGGAAACTGGAAGGTTCTATGTTTCGAATTCATCGGTTCTTTACACTTCAGGTGACGAAGTATGCAGTTGATACATTGATGTCAATGGCGCTTCTTGTGTCAGTTTTGCTGCAATTTCGAATCTGGCATCAGACAGGATTTTTATTCTTTTAAAATTAAGTAGGTGTTAACATGGAAAAACTGGTTTTAATTGACGGTCATAGTATTTTAAATCGTGCGTTTTACGGTGTTCCCAATTTGACAAACTCAGAAGGTCTTCATACTAACGCGGTGTATGGTTTCTTAAATATTCTGTTTAAACTTTTAGAAGATGAGAAGCCGCAGTATCTGGCAGTTGCTTTTGACGTAAAGGCACCGACATTCCGTCATATCATGTATGAGGAATATAAAGGTACAAGAAAGCCAATGCCGCAGGAACTTCATGAGCAGGTTCCTCTGATAAAAGAGGTTTTATGTGCGATGGGCGTTCCTATCCTGACGAAGGAAGGATATGAAGCAGATGATATACTCGGAACCGTGGCGAAGCGTGCGCAGGCAGAAGGATATGAAGTGACGATTCTTTCAGGTGATCGCGACTTGCTGCAGCTTTCTGATACGCATATTAAGATCAGTATTCCAAAGACGAGCCGTGGTACAACAGAGGTACACAATTATTATCCGGATGATGTGGTGCGTGAATATCAGGTGACTCCGCAGCAGTTCATTGATGTAAAGGCACTTATGGGAGATGCTTCTGACAATATTCCAGGTGTTCCGTCTGTCGGAGAGAAGACTGCTACGAACTTGATCTTGCAGTTTGGAAGTGTTGAAGGTATTTACGAACATCTGGACGAAGTAAAGCCGCCGCGAGCAAAAAAATCTCTGGAAGACAATAAAGAATTAGCAGATATTTCTTATAAGCTTGCTAAAATCTGTATAGAAGCTCCGGTTGATTTTTCTCCGGTGGATGCCAAAATCGGAGAACTGTATACGAAAGAGGCTTATGAATTCATGAGCCGCATGGAATTTAAGTCCATGCTGGCAAAGTTTGGCACGCATGTCAAGGGAGAAGAAGCGAGTCAGCATGTGTTTACGATCATTACAGACCTAATCGAAGCCGGTGAGTTGTTTGAAAAAGCAAAGAAAGCAGATTGTATTGGTGCTCAGCTGTTGATTGAGCAGAATGCGATATCCGGCCTGGCGCTTTGTTTTAATGAAAAAACAAGCTATGTGCTTCCGGCAGCCGGATTCCTGACAGGAGAGTATCTGGCAGAGCAGATGGAAGTGTTATGCAGAAATGGAAGAACCTGGGTTCTGGATCTTAAGAGCCAGCTTCCATTTATGAATTTAAGCTATGAAACACTTGTTTATGATGCAGGCGTTGCTGCATATTTATTAAATCCATTAAAAGACAGTTATGATTATGATGATCTTGCAAGGGATTATTTGGGACTTACAATACCGGGCAAATCAGAACTTTTGAAAAAGATGACGTTTGTATCTGCCTGGGAAAGTGATGAAAAGGCATTTCAGACCTGTGCAGGATATATCGGTTATGTAGCTTATATGGTCGGAAAACCGATCATGGAAAGACTGGAAGCTGAAGAGCTGAAAGAATTGTATCTTTCCATGGAACTTCCGCTGATTTATGCGCTTTATCATATGGAAGAAGAAGGTATCGCGGTCCGCAAAGAAGAGTTGAAAGCATACGGTGAGAAATTGAAAGAAAAGATCATTGTTCTGGAACGCGAGATCTGGGATATGACCGGGTGTGAATTTAATATCAACTCTCCGAAACAGTTGGGTGAAGTATTATTTGAAAAAATGCAGATTAAAGGCGGCAAGAAGACCAAAACCGGTTATTCGACTGCAGCTGATGTACTAGAGAAACTGGCCCCGGACTATCCGGTGATCCAAAAGATTCTGGAATATCGTCAGTATACAAAACTGAATTCCACCTATGCAGAAGGACTTGGTGCATACATTGGTCCGGACGGCAGGATTCACAGTAAATTTAACCAAACTATCACGGCAACCGGAAGACTTTCCAGTACAGAACCGAACCTTCAGAATATCCCGGTGCGTATGGAACTTGGAAGGGAAATCCGAAAGGTTTTTGTGCCGAAAGATGGGTATGTCTTTCTTGATGCAGACTATTCTCAGATTGAGCTTCGTGTTTTGGCACATATGTCAGATGACGAGAGACTGATTCAGGCATATAAGAGTGCTCAGGACATTCATGCGATAACAGCGTCCCAGGTGTTCCATGTTCCGCTTGAGGAAGTGACACCTCTAATCCGCAGAAATGCGAAAGCAGTAAACTTTGGCATCGTTTATGGAATCAGTGCGTTCGGTCTTAGTGAAGACTTGAGCATCTCCAGAAAAGAAGCTCTGGATTATATTAACCGTTACTTTGAAACATACCCACAGGTAAAGGCTTTTTTAGATGGTTTGATCGTATATGCCAAGGAAAACGGCTACGTGAAGACTATGTTTAACCGCAGACGTCCGGTTCCGGAGTTGAAATCGGCAAACTTTATGCAGCGTTCTTTTGGAGAACGCGTGGCGATGAATTCTCCGATTCAGGGTACAGCGGCTGATATTATTAAGATTGCCATGATCCGTGTGGACAAAAGACTAAGAAGAGAAGGATTACAGTCTCGCCTGATTCTGCAGGTGCATGATGAATTGCTGATCGAAGCATTTATTCCGGAGTTGGAAACAGTGAAAAAAATTCTGGAGGAAGAGATGAGACAGGCTGTTCAAATGAAAGTAGATCTGGAAATTGATATGCACGATGGAAGAAACTGGTTTGAGGCGAAATAATGAATGAAAAACGATAACAAAATGATAATTGGTATCACTGGCGGTGTGGGAGCCGGAAAAAGCAGTGTACTTGATATCTTAAAAAAAACATTTGGTGCCAGAGTGATTCTGGCAGATCTGGTTGCACATGATCTCATGGAGCCTGGGATGGAGGGGTTGAAGCGCGTAACGGAAGCGCTCGGTACCTCCTTTATCCGGAATGATGGTTCGGTAGATCGCAAAGCATTGGCAGAGATTATTTTCAATGATGCTCAGGCGCTTGCAACAATGAACCACATCATTCATCCGATGGTATGGGAAATCATAGAAGCTGAGTCATTACGGTGTGAAGAGACATTGGTCATCGTGGAAGCAGCTGTTTTTGATACAGCTCCTGAAGATCTGTTTGATGAGATATGGTATGTCTATACGACAGAAGAGAATCGCATCAAACGTCTGATGGCAAGCCGTGGTTACTCCAGAGAAAAATGTGAGAGTATTATCAAAAAACAGGACTCGGACTCGGAATATCGTGCGAGATGCGGACGCGTGATTGACAATAACGGAAGTGCGGAAGAGACAGAGATACAGATTAAGGAGATTCTGGGACATGAGATTTGTTAGCATAGCCAGCGGAAGCAGCGGAAACTGTATTTACACAGGAACAGACAACACAGGGATTTTGATTGATGCAGGCATCAGTGCCAAAAGGATTGAGCAGGGGCTTGCAGAAATTGATCGAAATAT
>JAZOVL010000083.1:0-2521 GCA_045658685.1 Pilosibacter sp. | reverse complement strand
TCTGTAACGGCAAAAACAAGTTACCTGATCAACAATGATGTGGCATCGAATTCTTCAAAAAATAAAAAAGCGAAGGAACTTGGAGTTCCGATCATTTCTGAGGTGGATTTCTTGGAGATGATGGAACAGGAAGTGTAAAATATAACGATTAACAGGAGGACTCAGATATGCCAATCAAGATTCAGAACGATTTACCGGCAAGGTCTATTTTGGAAAACGAGAATGTGTTTATCATGGACGAAAAACGTGCCCAGAGCCAGGATATCCGTCCTCTGGAAATTTTGATCCTCAATCTGATGCCGATCAAAGAGGATACAGAAACACAGCTTCTGAGAGCATTGTCCAACACACCGCTTCAGGTGGAATGTACGTTTATGACCATGTCTACCCATGCGTCCACCCATACATCCGTAACACACTTGAACAAATTTTATGTAACCTTTGATAAAATCCATCGCCGTCGGTTTGATGGAATGATCATTACCGGTGCTCCGGTGGAAAACATGGAATTTGAAGAAGTGGATTACTGGCAGGAATTGACTGAGATCATGGAATGGACCAAGACTCACGTCACATCCACACTTCATTTGTGCTGGGGAGCTCAGGCTGGCCTGTATTACCATTATGGGATCAAAAAACACCACATGGGCGACAAACTGTCCGGTATTTATGTGCACAGAACCTTAGACCGAAAGGTTCCGGTTATGCGTGGCTTTGATGATTACTTTAATTGTCCACATTCCCGCTATACCGAAGTTCGTGAATCAGAGATTTTAGAGCATCCGGAGTTAAAGGTACTGGCGAAGTCAGATGTTGCAGGTGTGTTCCTTGTGATGAGCAAAGACGGAAGTAAGTTCTTCATGCAGGGACATCCGGAGTACGACAGACTGACGCTGGATGCGGAGTATCACAGAGACATGGGACGCGGCCTCAATCCAAAGCTTCCATGCAATTATTATGAAAACGATGATCCGACAACAGTTCCGCCTCTGACATGGCGTACGGTTGCGAACACATTGTATACAAACTGGCTGAATTTTTATGTTTACCAGGAAACACCGTATCATCTGGAAGAGGATGAAGAATAAGAATAAACACCTCCATCATAGACTGGTATCAGAATCATATCTATGAGGAGGTTTTTGTTTTATGTTTGAAATCAATTTGAACATGTACCACGCCGTAGCTCTTGCAGCCGTACTGTACTATCTTGGAAATGTCATGTGCAGCCGGATTTCCTTTTTCAGCAAGTACTGTATCCCGGCTCCATTGGTGGGAGGTGTCTGTTTCTCGCTTGTGAATACACTTTTATATGCAGCCGATGTTGTTTATATAACCTTTGATTCTACACTGCAGACGGTGTTCCAGAACCTGTTCTTTACAACCGTTGGCTTTTCTGTAAGTCTTCCACAGTTAAAAAAGGGTGGAAAAGCAGTTGCATGGATGTTATTCCTTGGTATCATCATTACATTGATCCAGAATCTGATCGGTGTGGGAATTTGCGGTACTCTGGGTGCAGATCCGCGTATTGGCCTTTGTGCAGGATCCATCGCACTGGTCGGAGGTCCTGGTACAGCGGCCTCTTATGGTAATTTGATGGATGGTATGGGAATTACAGGAGCATCTGTAGCCGGTCTTGCGGCGGCAACATTTGGTCTGGTGTCAGGTTCTATCATGGGCGGTCCAACTGCACGCAGATGTATTGAAAAATATCATCTGGAAGGAACTGTGTCAAAACATGTGTCTTCGAATGCAGATGAACCAGCGGAAGATATCATTGCCTCTACAGGCGGAACCTTTGTAAAAGCGTTTATGCTGATCATGTTTGCACTGGGGATTGGTGATTATGTGGGTACTGTTTTGACAAAGGTGACAGGACTTACATTTCCGGGATACATTGGTGCAATGCTTGTAGCAGCTGTGGTTCGAAATGTGGTCGATGCGTTGTGTGACCGGTTTCCGATGGAAGAGGTGGACACAGTCGGTAATATGTCTTTAAATCTTTTCCTTGCCATGGCACTTGCAGGATTGAAGTTATGGCTGTTAGTAGATCTTGCACTTCCGATGATCGTAACACTTGCGCTTCAGGTAATGGTAATGTTTGTTTTCTCATACTTTGTTGTGTTCAAAGTTATGGGGAAAGATTATGATGCGGCAGTTATGACCTCCGGATTTATCGGATTTGCAATGGGGGCAACATCCAATGCAATGGCAAATATGCAGGCTGTGACAAAAAAGTATGGACCGTCTCCGATTTCGTTCTTTGCGATTCCGATGGTAGGAAGTTTGTTTATTGACTTTTTTAATGCCATTATCTTAACTGCAATGTTGGGAATATTATCATAACACGATTTTGAAAGCAGTTTCGGAAGCTACTGGATTTTTACTTGTTATAAGAGTATAATACATACAGAGGTTTACAGTATAGCGAAAGTAAAGGGATGGAGTTATGCAGAAATTTAATCGTGTTTTTGTCATAGTTTTAGATTCCATGGGAATTGGTGAAATGAAAGACTCTGCA
>JAZOVL010000082.1:0-4548 GCA_045658685.1 Pilosibacter sp. | reverse complement strand
CCAAAATGCAGAAGAAGCATGAAATGCAAGGGGATTGAATATGGAAGAAATCAGAGCAGCAATTGATAAATTGCAAGGTGGAAAATATCAGGTACAATCCATACTTGGAGCCGGTGGCTTTGGAATTACATATCGCTGTGTAAATATGGATACCGGTGTAACATGTGCAATTAAGGAATATATGCCGGAAGCGATTGCAGGTCGTGATTCTCGTGGAAATGTTATCCCGGAAGAGGGACGGATGAAGGCATATCTTCATGGCAAAAAGAGATTTCTGGAAGAAGCTCAGATTTTGATGAATATGAAGCATATTCCTGCGGTTGTTCATGTATGGGAATCATTTGAAGAAAATAATACTGCATACTATGTGATGGAGTTCTTGCAGGGAAAAACTTTAAAACAGGTAATGCGCGCGATGGGAGGCAGACTTCCTTATCCGGCAGCGTGTGAAGCTGTGATCAAAGCCGGAATGGCTTTGGATACGATTCATAGACAGGCAGGGATTTTCCATCGCGATATCAGTCCGGAAAATATTATGGTTATGCCAAACAGCGATATTAAGATCATTGATTTCGGAAGTGCAAAATCGATGTCAGTTTCTGAAAATCAGCAGTTTTCTGTTGTTTTGAAACCGGGATTTGCACCACCTGAGCAGTATGCCAGCAATATGAGCCAGGGAAGCTTCACAGATGTCTATGCCATGGCAGGTACATTTTATTATGTATCCTCCGGAAAAATGATTCCGGTAGCTCCGGATCGTTTAATGGGAGCGACGATGGAGCGATTAGATAAACTGGTTCCGGAGTGTAGTGCTGAAACAGCAAAGGCGGTAGAAAATGCATTAAATCTGGATCCGAAGTTCCGTACTCAGACCATGTCGGAGTTTATCAATGAAATTCGTAAGGGCATAGGAACAAAAAAGGCATCTACTCAAACAAATTCAACTGAGACGAAACAGAAGGATACAAATGTTGACTATCAAGATGAACTGGTGAAGACAGTTGAGATTGATGTGCAGAAACCGAATACAGAAGAAAAATTCGATAAACCGGACGAATTTGAACAGCCGGATGCGTGGATCGAAGTTGTAGCCGGTTATTGTACAGGTCGAGTATTTCCGTTAAAAGCGAATGTACCGGTTACAGTAGGTCGTTCTGCGAAAAAGAGTCAGTATGTTCTGGAAGGTCATCCGGAAGTTAGCGGACTTCATTTCCAATTGGTCTATATGCCGCATAAAAATGGATTTTATGTCATTGATGAATCAGTAAATGGTCTGTATTACAAAGGATTCCGTTTGGAAAAAGGAAAGAAGTATAAGGTTTTACCGGGGGATCAAGTCGGAATCGGAAGTATGCAGTGTGTGATTACAGTGGGAGCCAGATAACGTATGAATGAAAGTGAAATTTTAACAGTTCGATTAGAAGAACCGGAAGAAAATCCAGGTGTAATCCGATATACAGCAACTTCTTCGATCGGTGGAAGAAACAGCCAGCAGGATAGTCTGTTTGTCGGAGAAAAAGATCAGATAATTCTCGCAGTGGTTTGTGACGGAATGGGAGGAATGAACGGCGGAGAACGTGCCAGCGAACTTGCAGTTCAGATGTTGGCAGAGGCGTTTTTTACGCAGATGATCCCGAATATTCCGGCGTTTTACCGAGATATTGCAAACAAGGCAGACGATGGAGTCTATCTGTTGCAGGATGGTGGTAAACCAATGGGAGCCGGAACGACAATCGTGTCGGTTATGGTGAAAGAGAATAGTTTGTACTGGTTATCCGTCGGAGACAGCAAAATATACATTTACCGCAAAGGAAAGATGATCTGTCCGGTAGTGGAACATAATTACCGTATGATCTTAAATCGTATGCTGTCGGAAGGAAAAATTGATCGTACCGCGTACAACAATGAACTGCCGAAAGCGGAAGCGTTAGTCAGTTATCTGGGAATGGGAGGAATCAAATATATGGATATTAACCAGAATCCATTCCTTCTGGAAGCAGGAGACCAGATTCTTCTTTGCAGCGATGGTCTGTATAAGAGCGTAGATGAGGACGAGATTTTGGACATTTTAGATCATAGAATGTCTCTGGAAGTGAAGGCTAAAATGCTGATTGACAAGGCTCTTGCCAACGGTGGACCAAAACAGGATAACACAAGCATTATTCTGATTCAGGTGTAATAGTTTTATGAATTTGAACGACAAAAGAGCGTTTCAAATATAATTTTTTTATCATAGGAGGATGTAGTATGAATTTAAAGAGATGTAACAATGGTCATTTTTATGATGCAGACAAATTTACTTCCTGTCCGCATTGCAATCCGACAGTTTCTGCTTCTGAAGTAACTGTAGCGATGAACACAGAGGCCATGTCTGACGATGTAAGAAGTGCATTTGATGACGACAGCAAAACAGTTTCCTTACAGGACGCAGTCAATGCAGCAGTTGAGCCGGCAGCTCCGGTACAGACAGCAGCCGCACCGGTAGCAGCTCCGTCTGACGATGCGAAGACAGTTAGCTACTATTCCACATCCATCGGTGCAGAGCCGGTAGTTGGTTGGCTTGTATGCATCGAGGGTGACCATTATGGTGAAAGCTTCCAGCTGAAATCCGGTAGAAACTTTGTAGGCCGTAACTCCAATATGGATGTTGTTTTAGCAGGTGACATGAGCGTTTCCAGAGAGCGTCATGCGGTTATCATTTATGAGCCGAAAGCAAAATGTTTCATCGCACAGGCTGGTGATGCAAGAGAATTATTCTACTTAAATGACAGTGTTGTACTCAACAATGAAATGATGAAGAACTACGATGTTCTTACAATCGGTAATGAAAAATTACTCTTTGTAGCTCTTTGCGGACCGCAGTTCTGCTGGGAAGATACAAAGAAAGAAGAAGAGCCGGCAGTTCAGTACGTAGTACTGAAAGAAAAATAAAGATCTTCTGAAATAGACGATATAAATCGAAAGGGAGATAACGATATGAAAAAGAGTATCTTTAGAATTTTATTAATTATTTTAGGTTTGGCACATCTTGTTCCGTTCCTGGCAGTTCCGTATGCCGAGCAGTCTTTGCTGGGCGGTCTGATGGATGGACTTGGAGCAATGGCAGGAGCATTGGGATTAGGCGGTATGGGAGATGCTATGCCGGATGCATCTAAAATTACAGGTATGGCAATGACGAAATTAGCTGTATTTTTCTGTGATGGTGATGAAGCATTGGCTATGCTTACCATGGCATTTTTCGTTGCACCGGCAGTGATTGGTGTGATCATCGCTCTTATGCATGCGATTGGTAAAGGTAAAGTGAGCTATATTTTTACAATTATTCTCAGCTTAGCAAGTGCAGGCGCATATGGATTTATTCAGTTATTCCTGAGCAGTCTTTCTCAGGCTGGTTATGAAGTAGGCCCGATAGCAATTGTATTCCTTGCGTTATCTGTGGTGCAGGTAATTGTAGCAATCGTTGGTATCGTAAAAGATAAAGGCGAAGCAGCATCTGCAGGTAAAAATGTAAAAGTTGGCAAGAAAGATGGCACAATTACAGGTGTAAGCGGTTCCTACGCTGGCGCGGTTATCCCGGTTAAGAGCGGTGATTCTATCGTGATCGGCCGTGATCCGGCAAGCTGTGGCATCGTAATTAAAGATGAAAAGGCTTCCAGAAAGCATTGTACGATTTCCTTCAATGGTGAAAACGGTATGTATTCTGTAACAGATACATCTTCCAACGGTGTATTCGGTAAAGATGGTCGTTTACCGGCGAATACAGCGGTTCCGATGTCCGCAGGCAGCGAAATCCGTATCGGAAAAGATGGCGATGTATTCCGTCTCGGATAATCGATTTACTGATAAAAAACTTCTGTGGAGTAATTGCATCCACAGAAGTTTTTACTTTAACGATGAACAAAACAGGAAAATCCTTATTTAGGAGGAGTAGAGTATGAAAGATCCTAACCGCTTGTGTCTGGGGTGTATGAATGAATGGGGACATCCGGATCAGCCATGTCCGGTATGTGGCTTTGTACAAAAAAAATATGAAAAGCCACCGAGATGGCTGCCGTTAAAACATGTTTTAAACGGTAAATATATGATTGGTAAAGTAATCGGAGAAGGCGGTTTCGGTATTACCTATATCGGATGGGATCTGAATTTGCAGGTTCGTGTTGCTATCAAAGAGTATTTCCCGGTAGGTCTGGCAACACGTGAGACCGGAAGAGGAAATGGACATACCATTTCTGCTTTACCTGGTGTTCGTCAGGAGAACTACAGACAGGGTCTGGAAAAGTTTATGACGGAAGCCAAAAACCTTTCTAAGTTTTACAACTTAAAAGGTATTGTTGCTGTAAAAGATTTCTTTTTTGAGAATGATACCGCATACATGGTTATGGAGTTCGTAGACGGTATTACTCTCGGTAAATATTTGAAAGATCATGGCGGACAGGTTGGTGAGCAGGAAGTTCTTCAGTTATTCCATCCGGTTATGGAGTCTCTGAAAGTTGTTCATCAGTCCGGCATTATACATAGAGATATCAGCCCGGATAATATTATGATGAC
>JAZOVL010000081.1:0-12361 GCA_045658685.1 Pilosibacter sp. | reverse complement strand
ATCGTTATTTTGGAACTCGCGCGCATTATGAGAGAAGCTTGTGGAGATAAATATTTTCCGGCCAGATTTGGTGGAGAAGAGTTTGCGATTTTATTCCGAAATGGAACCATCGATAATTATATTCAGACTGTAGAGCGGATTCGTCGAGAAATCGAACGGACAGAGTTTGATTTTCGTGAGAGTCCGGTTACAATTAGTGCCGGTATTGCGATTTGGAAAGAGGGTTGGGGAACAACTGAGCTTTTCAATCGTGCCGACGAAGCTCTTTATATTTCCAAACGTCAGGGTAAGAATCGTACAATCATCTGTGATGGTGACAGTGTGAAGTCAGCATTGTTGTATCAGTGGGGGAAATGATTTCTGACGAAAAGTAATATCAGGAGGATTACAGAATGCGCAATGAACTGACAGAAAAAGATATTAAAAAGATTGAAGAAGAAATCGAATACCGTAAACTGGTGGTCCGCAAGGATGCCATTGAAGCGGTAAAAGAAGCGAGAGCCCAGGGGGATCTCAGTGAAAACTTTGAATATTATGCGGCCAAAAGGGATAAGAATAAAAATGAGAGCCGGATCCGTTATCTGGAGAGAGTGATTCGTACGGCGAAAGTCGTTTCAGATGAATCAAAAGAAGATGAAGTCGGTCTGTATAATACCGTGGATGTATATTTTGAGGACGAAGATGAGACGGAGACGTACCAGATCGTTACATCTATCCGAGGGAATTCTCTGAACAACATGATTAGCTCAGAGTCTCCACTCGGAAGAGCACTCATGGGCCACAAAGTTGGGGACCGCGTCTATGTTCAAATCAGTGAAAAGGCCGGCTATGAGGTTGTGATCAAGAGAATTGAGAAAACTGTCGATGACGGAAGTGCGGCATTGAGAAGTTATTGATATCCGGCCGTTCCATGGCTGGATAGAGAAAGAAAGTAGAGGATTCCACATGAAGGATATAAAAATTCTGGGTCTTCCATTACCCCTGTATTTGGTGGTACTTGCATTGACGGTTGCATGCATGGCAGCCGGCTGCATACCAAACAGTCTGGTTCCGGCTTTTCTGGTGTTGATGGTATTCGGTGAAGGATTAAATACCATTGGAAAGACAGTACCTGTGGTGAAGACGTATCTGGGCGGTTCCGTAATCTGTATTCTGGGCGCGGCAGCGATTCAGGCGACGGGGATCATTCCGCAACAGACCTTTGAAACCATGGACTATTTTGTCAATAAAAGTGGATTTTTAGTATTTTATATTGCAGCGCTGATCACGGGAAGTCTTTTTAACATTGATCGTAACCTGCTTCTTCGTGCGACAGTAAAGCTACTTCCGGTGGCAGTGATTTCCCTTGCAGTCGGAATTCTGACTTCTGGTTTGCTGGGCGTGTTGATGGGGGATGGTTTCTGGAACGGAATCTTGTTCATTGGAGTGCCGATGACCAGTGGTGGTATGACAGCCGGAACTGTTCCGCTTTCCAGTATCTATGCGCAGGCGCTTGGAATCGAAGCGTCCGAAGCGCTGACAAAGATGGCCCCGGCTACAGTATTAGGAAACATTACAGCGATTGTATACGGCGGCCTTCTCAATAACTATGGAAACAAACATCCGGAGGTGACTGGAAACGGTATGCTGGTAAATGACGGAAAGCCTGTCAAAAAGACTCCGCCGATGAAACCAACATTTGCAAATCTTTGTACCGGTATGGTTATTGCGTTTGTTTTCTATCAGTTGGGTGCGTTACTGCACAATTATATTGAGATCATTCCGACCTATGCATGGATGATCATCGCAGTTGTTTTAGTAAAAGGAACTGGAATCATGTCCGAAGAGTTGGAAGACGCTGCGAGAGAGTGGGGACAGTTTGCGATTCACAGCTGGACAGCTGCAGCATTAGCCGGAATCGGATTCACATTGATCGATCTGGGAACAATATTAAAAACATTAACACCATTCTATTTGATTGCAGTGGTACTGGTTGTTACCGTGATCACATTGACTGCTTCTGTTTTAGGTAAATTTGTGGGATTCTATCCGTTAGAATCTGCCATTGCAGCCGGAATGTGCACCACCAACATGGGCGGATCCGGAAACGTGGCGGTACTCAGCAGTGCACACCGAATGGAACTACTTCCGTTTGCTCAGATTGTTACAAGATCCTGCGGAGCGCTGATGCTGACTATTGGAGGTATTTTGGTTCAGATCGTAGGATAAAAATTGATTAGAGAAAACAAAAAAGTCGAGAACTTGAACATCATCAGGTTCTCGACTTTTTTTATTTTATATTCTATTTTAGAATTTTCTCCAGGTATCTCTAGAGAACAGAAGGAGCATCGGATACAGCTCCAGACGGCCTGCCAGCATATCGAAGATCAGGACAAGTTTGGAAAAATCAGAGTAAATACCGAAATTCTGCGTCGGACCGACCAGTTCCAGACCAGGACCGATGTTGTTGAAGGTAGCAGCTACGGCCGTAAAATTTGTGGTTAGATCGAAGTTGTCGATACTGATCAGAAAAACGGATCCGGCAAAAATAAATGCATATGTTGCCAAGAAGACGGATACGGAGCGAACCAGTTCATTGTCCAGAGGACGACCCTCAAAATATATTCGCTTTATCTGATTTGGTCTTCTGCTCCAGGTGAATTCACGGAGCATGGTACGGAACAAGATCATGATTCGGGATACTTTCATACCGCCGCCTGTACTGCCTGCACATGCACCACAGAACATGAGCATAACCAGGATTGTCTTCGGTATAGCCGGCCACAGGTTGAAATCAGTGGTTGCGAATCCGGTGGTAGTAATAATAGAACCAACCTGGAACAGAGCATGACGAAACGACTCTGAAAGGGTGGAATAGCATCCTTCGGTCCAGATAAAGCCTGTAATGATCAGAATTGAAACGACGATAATTCCCAGGTACCAACGCGCCTCTTCGCATTTCAACGCATCTTTTGTTTTTTTCATGTAGATCAGGAAATAAACGTTAAAGTTAATTCCAAACAGGATCATAAAAATAGTAACGATGACCTGCAAATGCGGAGCATAACTGGTAAAACTGTCATTTTTAATACCGAAACCACCGGTACCTGCAGTACCGAAGGTGGTGCACAGGGAGTCAAACAGCGGCATTCCGCCTAAGAGGAGTAATGCCAGCATAAGCAAAGAAAGCATGAAATACAGACCGTATAACAATTTCGCGGTGGATTGTACTTTTGGAACCAGTTTTCCGACAGATGGTCCCGGGCTTTCTGCCTTCATCAGATTCATATGGGATCCGCCTCCGGTCATCGGAAGGAGGCATAGAAGGAAGACCAGTACACCCATACCGCCTACCCAGTGGGTAAAACATCGCCAGAACATCAATCCCTTGGACATTCCTTCTGGATTGGAGAGGATGCTGGCTCCTGTCGTTGTGAAACCGGATACAGTCTCAAATACAGCATCCACCAGACTTGGAATCTCACGACTGAAGTAAAATGGCAGAGAACCCATAAAACTCATCACGATCCAGCTGAGGGCAACAATTACTCCGCCCTCTCTGGCGTAAAGAACTTTGTTTGTTGGTTGTTTTTTAATGAGCGGAAGTCCGATCGTCAGACAGATCAGAATAGTGGCAGCAAGCGCCCAAACGCTTTTCTCTCCGTATATTATAGAAACGATCACGGAAGGAACCATCAGAGCCGCTTCCACGCTGAGAATCCAACCGATGATGTAAGTGATCATGGAATAATTCATGGAAACACTCCTTTATTTCTTTAAAATGTCACGGATATTATTGAGACCTCGATTTGTAGTAACGACAATAACCGTATCACCGACCCGGATCATATTTTGACCACGCGGAGTTAAAATCCTTCCATGTCGGTTGATGGCACAAATCAGAAGGTTCGGTTTTAAGTTCAGATCCATTAACGGTACATCGGTAACTTCGGATGCATCTTTGATGGAGAATTCCAATGCTTCTGCGCGTCCATCGAACAACTGGTACAGAGTCTCGACATTACTTCCGATGGAATTCTGGCGAGCACGAATATACTGTACGATATAGTCAGCAGTCAGATATTTTGGATAAATGACACTGTCAATGTCCAGGCTGTCTACCACATCGTTAAATGCGATCTTATTCACCTTTGCGATCAGTTTCGCATTGGAATGTTTTTTCGCGAACAGGGAGAGAAAAATATTTTCTTCATCTAAGCCTGTGAGGGATACGACGGAATCTGCGTATGTAAGGCCCTCTTCGAGAAGCAGACCTTCATCGCTGCCGTCGCCGTTGATAATGTCAGCACCCGGAAGTACTTCGGTCAGATAATCGCAACGGGCTGAATCACGTTCAATGATGCGGACACGGTAACCGACTTTCAATAAGTCCTTAGTCAGATAATGTGCCACAGTACCGCCGCCGATGATCAGTGAGTTCTTTACTTTTTTGTAACGTACACCGATCTTTTCAAAGAACTGTGCGGTTGCCTCCAGCGGTCCTACGATGGAAAGGGTATCGCTGTCTTCCAAAACAAAACTACCGTTCGGAATGATGATCTCATTGTCACGCTCGACTGCACAGATCAGGACCTCTGTCTTGAGACGTGCCATAACCTCCATAATCGTCTTACCGCCAAAACCGATCTCCGGTTTTAAACGGAATCTCAGAAGCTCGACACGGCCTTTGGCAAAGGTATCGATCTTAATGGCAGACGGGAACTTTAATAACTTGGCAATTTCTCGCGCAGCAGTCAATTCCGGATTGATGATCATAGAGATACCAAGCTGTTCGCGGATAAATCCGATTTCCTGACTGTACATCGGGTTTCTTACGCGGGCGATGGTATCACAGCCACTCTTTTTTGCCATCAGGCAGCAGAGGAGATTGAGCTCATCGGCCTGAGTAACTGCGATGAAAAGATCTGCTTTTTCCACTCCGGCTTCCTGCTGGACAGTGAAGGAGGCACCATTGCCTACGACACCCATAAGATCAAAACGATTGGATACTTCTTCAACTTTTTTTGCGGAAATGTCCACCATGACCAGGTCGTGTCCCTCGGCACTCAGGCGCTCAGCAAGGCTGATACCGACTTTTCCGCATCCGACAATAATAATATTCATAATGTATCGTCCTTTTAATGCTTATATTCTTAAAATAGTTTTGCACAAAAGTGTAAATTTTATTTATCTGACTCCCAACGTCCGGAAGCGCCGCACGGAAGTACCAGACCTGTGTGGGAAACCGGGAGACCGATTTCGTCAGATTTGACTATACCACCGAATTTCGGTTGTACCACAGTACCGAGCATGTAGGTCAGAACGGACGGAGCCAGACCTGTTGTGTAGGAGTTGATCAGGAAGAATAACGGATCATCGGAGAGGAGCTGTCCGCAGAGTTTTACCAGCGGATAGATGGCATCTTCGATCTTCCAGATCTCACCTTTTGGTCCGCGTCCGTAGGACGGCGGATCCATAATGATCGCATCGTAATGATTTCCACGACGGATCTCACGTTCAACGAATTTCACACAGTCATCTACGATCCAGCGGATCGGAGCCTCATCAAGGCCACTGGACTTTGCATTTTCCTTTGCCCATGCGACCATACCTTTGGAAGCGTCTACATGTGTGACGGAAGCTCCGGCTTTTGCTGCAGCTAAAGTTGCACCGCCTGTATATGCAAAGAGATTCAGAACCTTGACCGGTCTGCCTGCATTGCGGATCTTGTCGCCGAACCAGTCCCAGTTGGCAGCCTGCTCCGGGAAGAGACCGGTGTGCTTAAAGCTGAACGGTTTTAACTGGAAGGTAAGTCCTTTGTAATTGATGCTCCACTGCTCCGGAAGATTGAAGAATTCCCATTCTCCGCCGCCTTTGGAGCTTCTGTGATAATGTCCGTTTAATTTTCTCCACTGCGGGACTTTTTTCTCAGTGTCCCAGATAACCTGAGGATCCGGACGAAGAAGGATGTAATTTCCCCAACGCTCCAGCTTCTCGCCTTTTGAACAGTCAATGACTTCATAGTCTTTCCAACCGTCTGCAATCCACATATCTATTTACCATCACTTTCTTGCAAAAATAAAACGGGTATAATTACCCAATTTAAAGTTATATATTACTATGCCATTATAAGTGATTAGAAGAACACTGTCAAATGGGGAAATGGTTATTTACGGAAATCGTAAGATAATTGAAAGGTTCTATATATTGAATATTTTTCGATATGCTGATAAAATGTACACATGATATAGAATTCTATGATGGGCGCAGTGGACGCGCAGATTCCAAGGAGATGAGATAGATGAAGAAAAAAGGTTTTAAAGTACTGACCTTAGCGATGATGTTGACAATCGGTGCGGCAACGATGAGCGCATATGCAGCGGAAGGATGGACCATGTCCAACAATGCATGGACATATCTGGATGCGAAGGGCAATAAAGTTCGAGATGAGTGGAGAAAAGGCGCTGACAATCTTTGGAGATACTTGAACTACAAAGGTGAGATGGCGATCAGCTCCTGGGTGGATGATGAATATTACGTGGATTCCAACGGTATTATGGTCAATAATCAGTGGGTAAAGACAAAACTGCAGTATGAGAACGATGCGGAAGATGCCTGGTTCTACTTCGGAAGCAGCGGAAAGGCAGCAAAAGACGGTTGGAAAAAGATTGACGGTAAAAATTATCTGTTTGACAGTGATGGTGTGATGCAGACCGGTTGGACAGAAGATGGTCTTTATTATCTGGGCGATGACGGTGCGGTAAAGACTGGTTGGAAGTATCTGGCTGAGCCTGATGAAGAGGATCTTGAGTGGGATTCTGAGTATGCAGGTCCGGAGAGTGCGGACGGTAAATACTGGTTCTACTTTGGCAGCAACGGTAAGAAGTATTGTCCGGAAAGCAGCGGAAGCGATGAGTTATACAAAGTTGTGAAGATCAGCGGAGATTATTACTGCTTTGATGAAGACGGCAGGATGATGACCGGTTGGGTATATTTAAACGGTGATGCAGACGATGCAGACAGTGATTCCATTGAAGGCTGGAGATATTTTGCAGAGAGCGGAATTTCCGGAGCGACACTTGGTGCAACCGTAAAGGGATGGTTATCTTTAGTTCCGCCGGATGCAATCCAGAATGAGATCGGTGACGATGTTGTCTGGTATTATTTCAGTGCAAATGGTACCCCGGAAGCAGGTCCAGAAAGCGGAAAGGCATCTACGAGTGATTTTACGCGCATTAATGGAAAGTCTTATCTGTTCGATACTTTAGGTAATCCGGTAAGCGGACTTCGCAAAGTTCAGATTGCAGCGACAGGTGAAGACACTTCTTATTATTTTGTTGAAGATTCCAAGCTTGCGGTTACAGGCAAAGTAACCATCGAGGAAGCGGACGGAACAGAGTCCACATTCTACTTTAATGAAGGAAGCTATGCAGGCCGCGGTTACACAGGTGTGAAGAGCAATTATCTTTACTATATGGGTAAGCGCCAGCAGGCAGAAGACGGTATGAAGTATGCCGCGATCACGATTGATGACGATGATGTGAAAAAGACTTACGTGGTAAACGAGTCCGGCCGTGTTCAGAAAAATAGAGAAGTGAAGGACGATGATGGTACGAAGTTCAAGACAGACAGCAATGGTATCCTGACACATGTAGACGGAAAAGAAGCTGGTTCCAAAGTGTTTGATGGGCCGATTGAGCCGGTATTTGATGAATGGTATTAATATATAGTGAATACATAGAAAAGCAGCCGCTTCCCGATTTTTCGGGTTACGGCTGTTTTTCTATGCTTGTTTATTATTTTTTCGGGTTGATTGCCATCGGTTTGATACCCTGTGGGATCGGAGCAATGTAGCCTTCCGGACCAACGCGTCTTGCAAGTTCTTCTTTTGCTTTTGCGATAAGTTCCGGACTTTCAAGGATATCAATTGCTGTTGCTGCCATAACTTTACCGGCATATAACATACCCTTGTGAGCGATTGTGGATTTACCCTGAGCAACTTCCTGCCAGGAGTGTCCCGGAGTACCCGCTGCCAGAGTACAGATATTTGCCTGTACAGTCGGGCATACCCAGCTTGCGTCGCCAACGTCTGTGGAACCAGCCATGCCTACCTCAACATCCATAAGCGGCATTTTCGCTGTGCTGATGATATCATTGAGGTGTGGTGTGAGGAGTTCCTGAACTTTTGGTTTGTTGGATTTTTCATAGCGTGCTAAAACTGCCTGAAGATCGATTTTATTTCCGCCAAAGGTTTCTGCCATCTGTTTTGCAAATGCAATCTCGTCTTCTGTGTATGCCGGCAATTCGAGCTCGTCCAGATTCTTCTGCATAACTTCTTCCAGAGTTGTATTGTCAACAAGGTTGGAACATGCTTTTACAAACTGCATTTCCATTCTTGTTCCGGTCATAAGAGCCGCACCCCTTGCAATGTCATTAACACGCTCATAGATTTCCTTAACCTGGTCGTTCTTCGGTGCACGGATCAGATAGAGTACCTCAGCGAACGGCTGTACCACGTTCGGGGAGTAACCGCCTGTATTTGTGATGGCATAGTGGATTCTTGCTTCCTGGATGATATGCTCTCTCAGATACTGAACGCCAGTATTCATAAGCTCGACTGCATCGAGGGCACTTCTGCCTTTTTCCGGAGAACCAGCCGCATGGGAAGACAAACCATAGAAGCGGTAGTAAATCTGATAGTTTGCAAGGGAGCTTCCTACAGAAACTGCATTCTGATCAGCCGGATGCCAGGATACAGCAAAATCTAACTCATCAAATACACCGTCTCTTGCCATGAAGCCTTTACCGGAACCGCCTTCTTCACCAGGGCAGCCGTAGAAGATAACAGTACCTTCTTTACCGTTTTCCTGGAGATATTCTTTTACAGCAAGTGCAGCTGCAACGGAGCCAACTCCTAACAGGTTGTGGCCGCAGCCATGACCTGGTTCGCCATCAATGATAGTTTTCTTTTCGCAGATACCTTCCACCTGGCTTAAGCCGGAGAGTGCATCAAACTCTCCGAGGAAACCGATGACCGGTTTACCGGAACCAAAACGTCCGGAGAATGCAGTTGCGATATCGGCAAGATTTTTTTCTACTTCAAAACCTTCTTTTTCAAGCAGTTCACATAAAATCTCAGTGGATTTAAATTCCTGAAACGCTGTCTCCGGATTGTCCCATACTCGGTCACTGGCGTTGGTAAGTACTTCTTTTTCACGATCAATGGCCATTAATGCCTGTTCTTTTGTGAATGCCATAATAATTCCTCCTAGATTGCTTTACCGTCAATGAGTACGCATTTGATCTTGCTGTCAACGTCGAACGGAGAACCAGCCATGATAACGATATCAGCGTCTTTACCTTCCTCAAGGGAACCTACGCGGTCAGCGATACCAACATGTTTTGCCGGGTTGATTGTGATAGCCTGAAGAGCTGCGAACTCGTCCATGCCAGCTTTTACAGCGAGGCCTGCGCATAACGGCAGATAGTGGAGCGGAGTTACCGGTGCATCAGTAATAATGGAAACCTGGCAGCCGGCTTTTGCAAGGATACCCGGAGTTTCCCAAGTCTTGTTCTGAAGCTCAAACTTGGAAGCATGACCGAATGTCGGACCTACTGCTAACGGATAACCTGCGTTTACGAGCTCTTTTACGATCATGTGACCTTCTGTTACGTGCTCAAGTGTCATTTCAACATCAAGCTCTTTGGCGATACGAACGAAGGAGAGAATGTCGTTTGCCTGGTGAGCGTGAGCTTTTAACGGCATTTCTTTATTTAATACCGGGATAAGAGCTGCGGATTTCTCGTCGTATGCCGGAAGTTTGGATACATCATCGCCTGCAGCTTCAACTTTTGCTTTGTAAAGAGCAGCTTTCTTTAATGCGTTGCGAAGGTTTGCAGCAGATGTCATACGGCTGGAGATACCCTTTGTCTGATAGCAGCGTTTCGGGTTCTCACCGAATGCACACTTCATAGCAACGTCATTCTTAACGATCATGTCATCAGCACATGTGCCAACCGGCTTGATCGCTGCGAATGTACCACCGAGAATGTTAGCGGAACCTGGGCCTGTTGCGAAAGATGTAACACCTGCTTCAGCTGCCATACGCATACACGGATCGAACGGGTTGATCGCGTCGATCGCGCGAAGGTGCGGAGCAACCGGATCATTCATCTCGTTGTAGTCATGACCTTCGTAACCGATGCCGTAGCCGTCAAGACCGATGTGGCAGTGAGCCTCTACAAAGCCCGGGTATACATGAAGATCTGTTGCGTCGATAATCTCAGCACCGTCAGCATTTAAGCCAGCACCGATTTTAACAATCTTACCGTTTTCGATCATGATGTCAGCAACGAAAGCTTCTTTAGAAATTGCGTTGTGGATAATACCATTTTTGATACAGAGCATGAAAAATTCCTCCTGTTAAATAAAAAATATATTTTAAGAAACTACGTTTCTTGGATTCCCTGCAAAGAAAGCCTTGATATTGCCATCGAGAATGGAAACCAGTCGCTGGCGTGTCTCAAGTCCTTTCCAACCCATATGAGGTGTCAGGATCACATTGTCCAGCGTGTAGAGTGGATTGTCCTCAGCCGGAGGCTCTGTTTCCTGTACATCCAGAGCAGCACCTGCGATTACGCCATTCTGCAATGCTTCGATCAGGGCCGGTTCATCTACCAGGGCACCACGGGAAGTATTGATCAGGAACGCGGATGGTTTCATTTTGGACAATGTCTCTTTATTGATGATATGTCTGGTCTGTGGAGTCAGCGGACAGTGGAGAGATACATAATCACTGTTGCTTAATAGTGTATCCAGATCCACATAACGGATACCGTCAGAATCCTCGCGTGGAGTTCTTGTGTAAACAAGAATGTTCATATCCAGAGCTTTTGCAACCTTGATCACAGCACGGCCGATGTTTCCGGCACCGATGATACCAAGTGTTTTTCCGTTCACCTCTACATGCGGAACCTGTAAATGTTTTGTGAAGTTGCTGTGGTCGCCTTTGGCAAGCATCTTCATCTGAGTCTGCATGGTGGAACTTAAATTCAGGATCATCATGATGGCTGTGTGTGCCACTCGCTCGGAGCTGTAAGACGGTACATTGCAGACGATGATTCCTTTTTCTCTGGCAGCTGCCAGATCCAGGTTGTTGTAACCGGTTCCTGCCTCACAGATGATCTTTACAGAGTCAGGGAACTGGCGGATCAGATCTCCGCTTACCGGCATCTCTTTGGTTACGACAACGCCTGCGCCCTGAATGCGCTCTAAGAGCTGGTCTGGAGTCGTATCGTCATATACCGTTACATCATCGGAAAGAATGGAAAAATCCAGATTTCCGTCATAGTTCATTTTTGCAGCATTTAAAACAACAGTTTTTTTGTTCATGGGGTTTTTACCTCCAGTCTTGCTTATAAG
This sequence comes from Pilosibacter sp., assembly GCA_045658685.1. Taxonomy (GTDB): domain Bacteria; phylum Bacillota; class Clostridia; order Lachnospirales; family Lachnospiraceae; genus Pilosibacter. The sequence goes on along the minus strand of JAZOVL010000081.1, from coordinate 960 downwards.
TATTCCAAAAAAGATTTCAATTTATCAGCCGGCAGTTGTCCCGGAGCCGAGGCTTGTCCTGCGGTTCCAAATGTTACGGCGGAGCCCGTGAAAGATCCGCATATACGGCTGACTGCTCCAAGTTGTCCCATGGACATGGTGATCACAGGTGTGTTGCAATGCTGTTTCTTCATTACAATTGTAGCAGAAAGTAATGTCAGAACGTCATGCTCGCAATTTGGCATGACTGCATATTTTGCAATATCTGCTCCCAGTTCCTGCATCTTACAGAGACTTCCTACAATTTCGGACTCCGGAGGAGTCTTTGCGAAATCGTGTTTAGAAGCGACAATTTTTGTTGCAGAGGAAAGATGAGAGGCAGTGCAAAGTCTTGTCATCACATCATCGCCTTTAGAAAGTTCCACATCCACCAGATCAGCAAGACCACTTTTGAGCACAGCCAGATTGATCATTTCATATTCTTCCTTGGAAATATCTGCCTGTCCGCCTTCTTCTAATGTACGGATCGTAAACAAAAGAGGAATCTCACCGAGCACCTGGCGAAGCTCCTTCAAAGTTTCCAGACAGCAGGTTTCTGTTCTGAAATCACTATAAAAATCCGCACGCCATTCCACCAGGTCACAAGGACTGTTTTGGAGTGTCTGTGCAGATCGCAGCAAACTATGCAGATCCGTATCGGTAAGGGGAATACAGATCTTTGGAAGCCCTTCCCCAAGGGTCAGATTTCTGATTTGAACTACGCTTCCCATTGGTACTTTCTCCTCTTGATTTATCTATATTTAGTATAAAGGGAAAGAAGAAATCTGTCAAATATCCTTTTGGAAAATCGCCAACTGCTCTGCTATGGTAACGAGCAAGAGCGAAATGAACATACAGGTTTTTGCAGGGCTTGCGACGAGGGCAAGACCGTAACAAAGGTAAGCCGCGAATCCGAGAAGCACGCCCGCGATAAGGGTAATG
>JAZOVL010000080.1:0-28401 GCA_045658685.1 Pilosibacter sp. | reverse complement strand
CACAGAAAGGAATAAAAGAAATTACTCTCGGCATCCACATGACCCAGGAGTGCACCATTATTACCTGCGAAGATACCGGCCGCGGTATTTCTGAGACCCTTCTTCCGGTTCTTTTGGAAAAAAACATTTCTACCAAGGGCAAAAACCGTGGAACCGGTCTTTTTCTGATCAAACAGGCCTTAGAATTATATGATGGTGACATAGAAATTGATACAGAAGAAGGTGAAGGAACCATCTTCACTGTCACATTTACCAGAAAGGAGCTTACGTAATGTACCGAGTTATTATCATTGAGGACGATCCGATGGTTGCTTCCATCAACCGCCAGTATGTGGAAGTTACTACCCCGTTCCATGTTGACCGGGTTTTTAAAAGCGGAATCGATGCTCTGGAATATCTAAAAACACATGATACCGATTTAATTATTTTGGATTACTATACACCTGTCATGAATGGTTCGGAGTTTATCGACCACCTTCATTCCATGGGAAAAGCTCCAGCCATTATTATGGTTACTTCAGCCAACGATACAGATATTGTGCAGTCCCTCTTAAGCCGTGGAGTTATGGACTATCTGGTCAAACCCTTTGAGTATCTGCGTTTCAAACTGGCCTTGGATCGTTTTCATGAAAAACAAATGTATCTCGGCAAAGCGCGCGAAACATTAAGCCAGCATGCCATCGACCAGTTGTTTAATCGAACAGACGCCGGTCCTGAAACCTCTCCACAACTTTCTAAGGGACTAAATGAAGTAACTCTGAACAATATTATTTCCTTTCTCGCAGAACACCGGGATACTTTTTTTACCAGTGAGCAGGTTGCTGAACACATGAAACTCTCTCGAATCACGATTCGTCGTTATCTAAATTATCTGGTTGATATACACGAATGCATCAGCATCATCGATTATAAGACAGGCGGACGTCCTTCCATTAAATACAGTCTTGGGAAATCCAAAGATCATTGAGATATGAGTTGATTTGTAACATTCCATTGTATCTTCCACCGAATTTATGTTATAATGAATGCACTGCTCAACCATCAATATCTATGATTAGGATAAAAATCATGAAAAAGAATACTTATCAATCGATTGTGTTGTGGATGGCTGTCTGCTTTTTGCTTACAGGCTGTACGCTCTTACCCTCCGAACATTATGATTCTTCATCGAAGGATCTGACTGTTCTCACAATAGGTACAGCAGACAGCGGCGGTACGATGTACCCGGTCGGAAAAGCAATTGCCCAGATCATCAGCAACTCCGATAACCAAATCAACGTGAATTTGAGCGCATCCAATGGTTCCACATTTAATGTGGATTCTCTTGCAAATGGAGAGATTGATCTTGGTTTAGTCAGTGGTGATATTGCGTACGCCGCCGTAAATGGTCTCGATGAATTTTCCGAGAATCCTATTGAACAACTACGATGTATTGCAGCCGTATATCCAAGTATTTCTAACTGGATGGCACTTTCTGACTCTGGTCTCACATATGTCCATGACCTGGCAGGCGCCAATATAGGTATCGGTCCACAAAATTCTACAACTGAATTGTCTGCCCGAATTGCACTGCAATCCATGGAGATTACAGATGAGAATTCTTCTTTTACCATTTGCGGCATCGGCTCCGGTGCCTCTGAGGTAAAACTTGGAACATTGCAGGCAATTCATGGTTTTGCCGGTGTTCCCATCTCTGGTCTCACAGAATTATCAGATTCTGTACCATGTATTCTGCTCCAATATACGGAAGATGAGCTTAATACAATACTGGCTGAAAATACCTTTTACTATCGAGATGTAATTCCTGCAAATACTTACAAAGGACAGACAGAAGATATCGAAAGTTTTGGCATTAAATGCCTCTTATGCGTCAGTGCATCTATGGATGAAGAGACGGTCTACCAGTTGACCAAAACTCTTCATGAACATGTAAGTGAACTAAAACAGCTTCACCCATCCATGTCCTCTATGGAAAAGGAAGGCTTTATGTACACTGATTTACCGATTCCACTTCACGCAGGTGCCAAACAGTATTATCAGGAAATACAACTGCTTAACCAATAATCTTATTCAACATGTGCACTACCCTGTTTCTTATCGTAAAAAATATAAAGTTCCCATTTTGTTAAACTTCTTTTGCCTAACAAAATGGGAACTTTTCATTACTTGAAGGTTATTTTACATATCTTTGATTAAACTCGTTTATGCACGCACATACGGCTTCATAATTTCCCGATACAGCTCTCGGATCTCCTCTTCTGCAAGCTGCAGTGGGTTGTTCTTTAAGCGAACCGGATTCACGGAAGTTGTAAGAATCTCCAGATCTTCCTGATTCATCTCTACCGGGTACTCATCAAACAGCTTTGTATCCATGTCATGCAAATATTCAACTGCAGCATCCACATTGTTCTGACCCAATACCTCTGCAATGTCTCCGAATACCTCCGGAAGTACATTCTTTTCATTCATGTACTTCCAGATGTACGGAAGGCACATAAATGCAGCTCTTCCATGGGGAACGCGATACAGAGAAGTCAGCTTGTAGCTCATTGCGTGTGCGGCCGTAGTCTGTGTAATGTTGATTGCCTGACCTGCCAAATTCGCTGCAACCATCATATCTCTGTTTCCATTCTCCTCATTCGCTAAATATGCATCGAGATTTTCTACAATCATCTCGAGTGCTTTTCTGGAATACACTCTGCTCTCTTCCGTTGCGTTTACGGACCACCAGGACTCAATACTCTGGCATAATGCATCCATCACGGTACACTTTTTCTGATACATCGGAAGTGTAATTAAGTTTCTGTAATCCAGAATCGCGTATTTCGGAATAATGGATTCATGGGTTACAGACTGTTTTTTTCCATCATAATAAATTACCGCATATCTTGTGGATTCACTTCCGGTTCCTGATGTTGTAGGGAGTGCGATCAGTGTCACATCGTTGTCTTTATATTCCTGATCCAGATATAATCTGGAATCATTCATACTGGAATATAGTTTGATACACTTTGCCACATCGATGGAACTGCCTCCGCCTACTGCGACAATCGCATCGCAGCGTCCTTCTCTGAACATTCTCACGCCCTTTACCACATCCTCATACAACGGATTCGGGGTAAACTGGTCAAAAATCTCGTATGGAACATTCATTTTTAAATATTCGTCTTTTGTCTGAAGATAGTCAAAGGCAGAATCACAGACCAGAAGTACTTTCGAAATCTGCTCCTGGTCAAAAATATGATTCAGCTCGTCTATCACATTAGTTGTAGATATTACCTGCTGTTTCATAAAATAAACTCCATTTCTTTACTGAGCAATTTTCTTCTTAATTACAACGAACATTCGCTCAATCATATAGGCAATCACAAATACAAGAAAGATTGCCACACCTGCAGTTCCATATTCGTAGTTCTGCAGATTTCGGGAGATGATAAAGCCAACTCCGCCGGCACCGACCATGCCGAGGATTGCGCACTCGGAAAAGTTGGTTTCCAGACGCATTCCTGTCCACGCAATGATCTGGGCAAAGGAAGCCGGCAATACTGCATTGAAAAATACACTTAATTTATTGGTTCCGGTCGCCTCCAGCGCCTCTAATGTTTCCGCCGGAATATCCTCAAAACTCTGGGCAAAAGACTTTGTAAAGAAAGCAGTTGTATGCACGCACAGACCTGCAACGCCGGCTTCCGGTCCCATTCCAAGACATACTAACATCAATAATACCCAGATCGGAGTCGGAACCGCGCGGAAGAAGGTAAACACTGACTGTACAAAAACGGCAACACCTTTTGCGCGCACAATATTTCTTGAACCCAGCATGCCGAAAAAGATACCCATAAATAAGCTGTAGATCAGGGATAATGTTGCGATAGAAATTGTTTCCAGTAATGCATCTGCAATCAGATCCATTTTATTGAACTCAAAATGTGCCAGTTCCCAGAATACATTTCCGATATCCGGAACACGGGAAATCAGTTTCATCCAGTCAATTTCCAGATACAATAAGCTGATCACAGTCAGAATCGCAACTGCAGTAACGAATCTTGGTATGAAGCGATTCTTATCTTTGCTCCCGACCTCAATCTTTCCCTTCTTATATGTAATGCAGACACCATGCATTTGTTTGGTTTTTTTTCCCATTACTTATTGATCTCCTTTCTCAGCTTACCTGTGATACGGTCTACCACGATAACCATTGCCGCGATCAGGAGAATAATGCTGAAGGCAATATCGTATTTGAAACCTTTAATATAGGAAAACAGTGTAAGACCCACACCGCCTCCGCCTACCATACCTACAATTGTTGACGCACGGATATTTACTTCGATACAATACAGAAACCAGGAGAGAAAACCGTTGATGCAGGACGGTAAAATTGCCTGTGCCACACGCTCCGGGAAAGTGGCTCCCACCGCTGCAAGGCTCTCCACACAATCCTGGGATACATCTTCCATGGTCTCAACAAATGCTCTGACCATGAATGCAAAGCTGGAAATCAGCAATGCTACAAAACCGACACCTGTTCCGATACCAAGAGATGAGAATAAGATAAATGCCCATACAAGTGCCGGAATGTTTCTTAAAAATGTCGCAAATCCTCGCACAACCTTTGCCACTCCCGGGAAAGGCGATACTTTTTCACTTCCGAATAAAGCAACAAAAAATGCGAGAATTGCTGCAACAGTGGTTGATGACATCGCTAATGCCAGTGTTACCAGTACACTGGAGAAAACACCTGCCAGTTTGCTCCCTTTCGGCAGAACCGGCGGGAAGAAATCTTCCACAATAAACTCCACAAATGCTTCACTGTTCTTGAACAGAACCAGAGGATTGAACTTTGTGTACATGGATGTGAGCACAAACAGAATCAGGATAACAACGATAAACGCTGTGTACATGTTCTTTTGTGACTTCGCCATAATCTCAATTTTTTTATGCTTTGCCATGTGCACCGACTCCTATCATCAAATTCTCTCGTGATGTATTGTAGATTCTCTCAATCGCTTCGTCAGTCAGTTCCTCCGGAGTTCCATCAAATACGATCTCACCTTTTGAAAGACCAATGATTCTGGTAGAGTATTTCAGTGCCACGTCCAACTGATGGAGATTTACAATGCATGCAATATTTCGTTTCTGGGACATACTCTTTAACAGATCCATGATTGTCTTTGCGCTGGATGGGTCAAGGGATGCAATCGGTTCATCGCAGAGGAGGAGCTTGGGCTCCTGCATGATCGCCCTGGCAATACCTACTCTCTGTTTCTGACCGCCTGACAAATCCGATGCTCTGTTATACGCATACTGACTGATTCCCAGTTCCTCTAACAGCTCAAGTGCTTTCTTTTTATCAGCCTCCGAATAAATTCCGAAGATACCTTTCCATCCATCCATGTATCCCAGACATCCGTGCAGGACGTTCTGAAATACAGATAAGGAATATACCAGGTTATAGTTCTGGAAAATCATTCCAATATTTCTGCGCAGATGGCGCAGATTTTTACCTTTCTGTTTGCTTACAGAAACTCCATCCAGTATGATCTCACCACTTGTGATGTTGATCAGTTTATTGATGGAACGCAAAATTGTGGATTTTCCAGAACCGGATGGGCCGATGATAGAAATAAACTCTCCCTCTTTTACTGTAAATGATGCATTATTTAATGCATGAATACCGGTAGAATAATCCTTTGTCACATGATCAAACGTTAGAACCGTACGCACTGCTTCACCTCATTATTCTTCATTTAAGACTTTATTCAACTGAATAACAGTTTCGTAATCTTTGATACTGCACTCAATGAAACGTGCATTGTCTTTTTTGATTACATCTGTGAAATATGCCTCATTGTCATATTCTACGAGGAATTTGGTGAGCATCTCTTTTGTTTCCTCTGTCACATCTGCAGAAACAACCATTGCCTCCGCCGGAATTGTGCCGGACTCATGGATTACTTTTACATCACTTTCAGCTACATTACCGCTTGCAATCTCGGAAGCCAGAATCTGGTCAGAAATCGGAACGATCTCAACATCGCCTCTTACAACTGCCTGCAGGCCGGCCTGGTGAGAACCGGAGTAGCTTGCTGCCTCAAAAAATACATCATTTGTGTGAAGTTTGTCCATATCAAGGCTTTCCTCCGGAAATGCAGTGATGATCTCAGAGGACGGAATCAGATTGCCAGATGTGGAATCCGGATCTACAAAGGCGATTGTTCTGCCTTTGATATCCTTAATTGTATTGATATCTTCATTTGCAGAGCTTGTGATCAGTACGGAGCGGTATACCGCTTTTTCCGGATCACCATCTTCGGCTTTCATTACAATCGGAACAATGTTGGCTCTCTCATGTCCAAGAGCAATGGCATTGGCTCCCATGTAAGCCATATCCGCTTTTCCTGTTCTTAATGCTTCAATAATTGCGTTGTAATCACTTGCCTGAATTTCCTCAACTTCACATCCAAGATACTCTTTTAACTCTTTTGCAAGACCATTTCTCGCGTCAGAACTCTGGTCTGTGGACTCATTCGGCGCATATGCGATTGTGAATACGCCGTCACTTCCGCCAACAGATGTTTTCTTCTCTTCTGTACTACAGCCAGTTAATAAAGATGCACCTAAAGTTGCTGCCATTGTTAATGCAAATAATTTTTTATTCAGTCTCATATCTATTTCTCCTCTTCATTTACCATCATCTGATTGATTGTTTCGATTGCTTTCGGAAGCTCTGTAATATTGTCAATGACCATGTCTGCTCCGGCTTCCATATATTTCTTTTCTGTCTGTTTTTTCAGCTCTTCCAGCTCTGCTGCCGGCATCGCCTCGTACTCATCTTTCGTTAATCCCAGCAAGTTGGATCCAACGAGAATTCCTATACTCCATGCACCGGCATTTTTTCCTTCATGGATATCTGTGATTGTATCGCCAACCTTTACAACTGCTTTCGGCGGATATACATTCAGGACACGCATACACTCATTCAGCATAAACGGTGTCGGTCTTCCAAGGCCTGTGATATCCGGTGTCACAATACAATCCGGCTCGTAACCCAGTTCTTTTGCAGCCGGAATTACTTTTGTCATCATCTGATTATTGTAGCCGGTTGTGGAACCGATCTTAATCCCTCTGCCTCTCAGTTCTTTTACAGTCTCTACAACTCCGTCGATCGGTGTACTGTAGTTTGCAACCACTTCATATAACTTTTCTTCAAATCTCACATAGAGAGCATTGACATCTTCTTCGTTCCAGTCTCTTCCGTACTTTTCTTTCCACTGTCTGCCCGCTGTTTCTAAAGATAGTAATGAACGGATATGTGCTTTTTTCTCCATTCCCATCGGACCATTGATTTCATTTCGAGTCAGAAAAATTCCTGCCTCATCAAACACCATCTTAAAAACTTCCATTGGTGCAGAGGAACCATAATCCACTGTCGTTCCTGCCCAGTCAAATACTGCCATCTTGATCTGGTTACTGTTTCTTTTCATAATACTTGTCCTTTCACCTTTTACCATTTGTCGACACCATGGAATATAACAGTCAAATTTCAAATCTACGACATGACTCAAGTAAATTTTTCCTTAATTTTATGTTATACATTTTATGAAAATCTCAAATATAGGGCTTATTGTAAAATTCAGGAGTGTATCGGAGTAAAATTGTAAAGTTGGAGCAAAAAAAAGGACTGAATCCTGCTTGATACAGGGTTCAATCCTTTTTGTTTTTAGTCACGTTTAAAATCATCTGCAATCACTTCCCACGCAGCATCCACGCTGAAGTAATCTCTGATAAACTTCTGAGTCTCCATACACATTTCTTTGCACTGCGCCGGGTCATTATAAAGCTCCACAACTTTCGCCGCGAAATCTGCCGGCTCATCTGCGATCTTCATGACTCTCTCTGCCTGTGCGATACCTTCCGCGCCGATGGATGTGGTCACGATGGCAGAACCATTGTAGATGGCCTCAACCACCTTTCCTTTCACACCTGCACCATACCGAAGCGGAACGATGACAATTCGACTGGTCGCGTAAAGCTCTGCCAGCTCTTCCTCTGATACAAAGCCTTTTACAATAATTCCGCTTCCTGGCTCTTCCAGAGCTTTGATCTCGTCTGTCACCTTGGATCCAACGATATAGAACGGGATCTGGATCTTCTCACGGATCAACGGATAGATTTCTTTCGCAAACCACAGAACCGCGTCCGCATTCGGCGGATGGGCAAAACCGCCGACGAACAGGAGACCTTCACGTTTGGAGAAATCCATGTCAATGCTTTCAAGGAATTTATCAAACACGTAGGCGGTGATCGCCTTTACGTTGATTTCCGGTTTGACTGCATGGATAGCCTCTTCTTCCACGTAGGACGGATAGTATGCCACCTCGGATTTTTCCATGAGTGTAAACTCGATGGACTTCCAGTAGTCGGAATCGCGTTTCTTCTGGATATCGCCGGTCAGCTCGTACTCACGGAACTCGCGGAGGAAATGTAAGTCATGACCATAATAAATAATCTTGATGTCGGTATTCTGTTTGATGAAATCGATGTACTTTGTCGCAATATGCGGACGGTTCAGGTACACAAAATCAATTTCGTCTTTATTTTTCATGATCCAGTCCCAGATACCTGCCTGATATTCCGGACCGTAAAGAATTTCCACACCCATCTGCTGAAGCACGGTGGAATACGGCTCTTCATGAAGGAAGTTGTCGCCAAGGAATTTTACCTGGTAACCCTTCTGAATGAACATTTTCAAGTACTGGTATGTGGTCTTGGAGCCTGCGTCTTTATCGAAGGTCGGGACATAGTGATCTACCACTAAAATAACCGGCTTTCTCTGGCTGCGCTCACGGGCACGGAACGGATTCGGATTGCCCGTGTTCACAGACTGCTTTTTGAATTCTTCCGCCCATTTTTCTTTTAACTTCTTGCTGTTCTCCACCTGATAACGCTTCAGACCGGTACCGTTGACGTCCGTACCGTTTGAAACGCCTTCAAAGTGAATGACCTTGGAAAGCGGCTGATAAACCACGCGCTTTCCTGCCGCGCGCACCTGGAATGCCAGATCGGAATCCTCGCAGTACGCCGGGGCAAAATGATCGTCGAAACCACCAAGCTGATTCCAAAGTTCTGTAGAAAGTAAAATCGCAGCACCGGAAATATAGTCTACATCTTTCACATAGTTGTATTCTGCCTTATCCGGATTGTCGAGACGGCCGTAGTTCCAGCCGGAACCGTCGCTCCAGATAATACCGCCGGCCTCCTGCAGTCTTCCGTCCGGATATACCAGTTTGGAGCCCACCATACCGATGGACGGATCAGACTCGATCAGATTCACAAGGGAAGACAGCCAGCCCGGAGTTACCTGTGTATCATTGTTCAGGAACATCACATATTTACCACGGGCAGATTTCGCCGCATTGTTACAGTTGCGAAGGAATCCCTGGTTTGTCTGATTGCGGCAGATCACCAGATTTTCCGCATACAGATTCAATTCCTTCGTTGCGTCAGAAGAAACGTCGTCTGCAATGATCACCTCATACGTCACATCCGGTGTGTTCTGTAAAATAGAAACCAGACATGCATACGTGTAATGAATCTGGTTGTAAACCGGAATGACAATGGAAACAGTCGGATTCTCGTAGTACGGGAATTTCAATTTTCCGTGTTCCATGTAACCTTCGCCGATCTTGAAGTCACCACGGATCAGGTTACGGCCCTCGGCAGTGAAATACAGCTTTCCATATTTCGCCGGACGAAGGATTGTATTTTTCACATAAGTAAGGACTTTCCGTTTTCTGGTGCCCTTTGGTAAGATCTTGTTCACGATCTTGTGGCACTTGCGAAGTACCTTCCAGATGATGGATTCGTGTTTTGCCAGATAATGAAGAGTCTTGGCAATCTCTGCATTCTCACGGCGCAGGTCTGCAATGATCACATCCAGGTTCGCCACATGGTTGTTGGTCAGACGCTGAACTTCCTGCTGTTTTACGATGGTCACATCCTTCTCAGCAATCTCTGCTTTCAGGTTCTCACACCACTCCTTGACAATCTTCAGTTCATTTTCACGATCCAGCAAGTATTCGATGGTTTTTGCTTCCTGCTCGTACTGCTTCATGTACTGGAAATTACCCTCTCCATGGACGTAAGCCTGAAATACAGTCTCCATCTGCATGAAGATTTCCTGTAATTCTTCATTAATTCCGAAGTGCTCAAAAATTGTTTCCTGACTGCATTTCAGAATATTTTCGTATCTTCTATAGAAATAGAGAAGATTTCTAAAATGTAAAAACCTCGCCGGAATCGGGAAATCAAATACCCACTCATAGTCGATGCCGTACACAGTACCATCGGATACCATCAGGTTCTCAAAGAGACCGTCCACGTTGGAAACCGATACGATGCGGTCGGACATTTCCGGAACATCACCGAAAACTGCTTTAAATGCCTCACACGGTACAAAAGTTTCTGCACCCGCCGGGAATGCGTTCGCAACGTCGCCCTCACGCACTACTCTCGCAAAATCCTCCGGGAATACAAGAGCCATCGCCTCTTCCAGTGCCTCGTACGGTACTTCTCCCATCTGGATCTGTTCGCCAAGCACATCGCCGATGGTCTCACCTTTTAAATATTCAAATTTAACAGTCTTTCCTCCGTTCAGAAACTCCGGTTTCAGGAATTTCACAGCCGGATTCAAGTCCTTAATTTTCTCAAACTTTTCCTCGAAAGAGCGGATATGGACCACACCTGCTTCATTTAATGCAGTCTTTTCCACAGAAAGAGTCCCGTCTTCACGGACGATGACCGTCTTAAGCTGGAACTTTTCCGCTCTTGTTCGGTTGTATTTTACAAACTCAATCTGTCTCATTTCGTTCCTTTCTCCCAAACTCCAAGGAAGGAGTTGTTGAATTTCGTAAACATGCCATTCTGACATGCTTTTGCCATGGCCTCTTCCTCACTGCCAAACCAGAATCCTGGTCCGTCCAGACGCGCAGAAATGTTGGTCACATCTCCGGTCTCCGGAAGATAATGATCCGAATACACAGCTACCGGATATCGATAATCCGGCACCGGATAGTACATGGTAAAATTGCCGCCCCATGTTTCTGTCAGCGTTTCAAATAAGCTGCGGAATTCAGACTCCAAATAGGAGTTTTCCAGTTTCTCCGCACCCATCCAATAGCGGACACCGGTTTCATTTTCCACTGCTGCAAGCATCACTCCGCCTGGTTTCAGGTAATCTGCTGCCTCGCGGAGCAGATCTGCCGCCTCCTCTTTTTTGCACTGGGAGAGGAAACTTCCAAGAACAATATAATCGAATGGCCGGAACATGATATCTTTGGGCTCTTTTGTCGTATCTTTGTATACTTTAAACAGTTCCGCATTTCTTCCTGCCACACCAATTGCAGCATTGCCCTCCGACTGTGCTTTTAATTTCGCAACTTCTTCCTTCTTCCACTGCACCTGGTCGCGCAGATCTCCACGCACAAATGTCACATTCTCATGTGCACCATGGCGGATACGGTTTACTTCCAGATTTTCATCTCTGGAATCCAAAACCACTACTTCTTTTGCACGCTCTGCAAGGATTCCCGTGAAAGAACCGTAATCTGATCCGATCTGCAGAATTCTCGCATCCGGTTCAAATTCCACCCACTCAAAGAGATTTTCTCTCAGAGGAGAAAACGCATAAAGGCACTGCGGACAGTTTTCGCCCGCAAGTGCCGCGTTTGTATCATTATTATACTTTTTCAGTAAATCCAGAATATCGTAACTAAAATCGTTCATATTATTCTCCCACATTTATCCATGTGTCAGTGTCGTCTCAACCTCTGACTCCATATCATAAATGCCAACGGTATTTTTATTGGAAATCACTGTAATATTTGCCACATTATACAGTCTGTGGTACACCACATGTTCCTCGCCCTCAAATCCGGTACAGCTCATGGACAGGAGATACTCACCGCCCTGAAGAGTCATCTTCTGGGTAAAGGAAACATCGTACACATCACCCGGTTCCACCGGTTTCACATCTGCACCCTCATACATCGTATTGGTACCAGACAGATCGGTTCCTTTCTTATCGCGAATCGTGTAAGTGAAGATTGGATTCTGGATCGGTGCGCTGAAACGAATACGCTCTTTGATCGTGAATGTCTCACCTTTAATCAAAAGATTGGTCAGATTTCCGCGGGCATCAAACAGACCAAGGTCAAAAATCTCTGCACGTCCGTCACCGTACTCGGTGCGGTCAGTGTTGATCGTAATCTTCTCCTTCATGAGACCTGCTTTTATATCGGAATGTGCAGCAGCCGCCTCTTTGCTGGACATGATTTTCTTTTCAGAACCTTCGATCTCCATGCCTCCGGAGAAATCACTTTCCAGCTCTTCGCGAAGAGAATCCATCTGGTTCGCCAGAATCTTCTTATATAAATCCACCATTCTGCCAGGTTCGCCCTCAGCAATGAACTCGCCTTTGTTCAACAGAACTACTTTGTCACAGTATTTGATAATACTTCCCATATCGTGAGTAACCATCAAAATCGTGGTTCCATTCTGGCGGATTTCCTCCATGCGGCGGTAACATTTTGCCTGGAAGAATACGTCACCGACAGAAAGTGCCTCATCAACGATCAGGATCTCTGGCTCCACGTTGATCGCCAGCGCGAACGCCAAACGCACAAACATACCGCTGGAATATGTTTTCACCGGCTGGTATACGAAATCTCCGATGTCCGCAAAATCCAGAATGTCCTGGAGTTTTTCATCCATCTCCTTTTTCGTAAAGCCCATCATAGTACCGTTCATGTAAATATTTTCAATTCCGGTATAATCCATATTGAAACCTGCACCCAGTTCCAGAAGTGCGGAAATTTTTCCGTCCACGTTCACTTCGCCTGTGGTCGGTGTGAGAACACCTGTAATGATCTTTAAAATCGTTGATTTACCGGAGCCGTTGGTTCCGATAATGCCAACAGTCTGTCCCTTCTCCACATGGAAGCTGAGGCCATTGAGGGCATAGAAATCCTTGTGATAGCTTTTATGCTTCGGATGCAGAGACTCTTTTAAACGATCGATCGGTTTCTCGTAAAGTCTATATACTTTTGTTACATCTTTTACTTCAATTGCATTTATGGACATTCGTCCCTCCTACAACTATAATACATCAGAAAAGTGCGGACGCAGGCGCTTAAATACTTTCAAGCCCACCAGCATCATCACGATGGTCACGCCCCAGAAATAGAGTCCCAGAGTCGGACGCATCCAAAAACCATCACCGGTCAACATACTGTCGCGGTAACCGGCCGCGATGTAATAAAACGGATTCAGCTTCAGAATCATCGGTGCCATGGTCAGACCACGCTCCACAAATAAATTCTCGCTGTACATGATCGGTGTCAGCCACATACCAAACTGGAGACAGATACTGACGATCTGCGCCATATCCTTAAAGAATACCTGGATGGCACTGGTGAAATAAGAAATTGCAAGTGCCAGCATGGAAGCTGCAAACGCATAATAAACCACCTGCAGCCACGCAAAGTTTGGCATCTCTCCGCTGATCAGGAATACAAGGAACATGATCAGAACGAAAAATGCATGAACAAACAGACAGGAGATCAGCTTGATGATCGGAAGCATCTCCACCTTGAACACCACTTTTTTTACCAGATAATTGTATTCCTGCAGACAACCCGTTCCACAATTCAATGCCTCCGCAAAGAAAAACCACGGAGCGATACCCGGAACCAGCCACTGTACATAGGACGCATTCGGTACCGGCGGTGCGCTCTTAAATCCATAAGGACCAAAGATCACCCAATAAATTAACACCGTCACAATCGGCTGGACAAACATCCAGACAATACCGAAATAAGAGCCCACGAACCGTTTTCTAAAATCCGCTTTTGCCAGATCCCACATCAGACGACGGTTCTTCACCAGGTCTTTTAAAAGAGAAATCACATAATTCACGCTATATAAACCCTCTTATTTCTCGAATTTAAAAATCTCGTCAAACTTGCCCCACTTTGTATCCTTCTCGGAAAGGAGCACCTCCATATCCTCTGTAATCGGCCATTTCACACCAATGGTCTCATCATTCCAGAGAAGACCGCCTTCATCGCCCGGATGGTAGAAGTCTGTACACTTATAAGCAAACTCAGCCTCATCGGAGAGCACTAAGAAACCATGTGCAAAACCTTCCGGAATATAGAACTGCTTTTTATTCTCAGCAGTCAGCTCTACACCGTACCATTTGCCATAAGTCTCAGAATTTGTTCTCAGATCCACAGCCACATCAAACACAGAACCACGGATCGCACGAACCAGCTTGCCCTGCGGATACTGCTTCTGGAAATGAAGACCTCTCAAAACGCCCTTCACAGACATGGACTGGTTGTCCTGCACGAACACCATATCCAGACCAGCCTCCTTCATATCATTCTGATTGTATGTCTCCACGAAATAACCACGTGCATCCTTGAACACAGTCGGCTCGATCACATACAGGCCTTCGATTACTTTTCCATCTACCTCACAGGTCGTAACTGTAATTTTTCCCATACTCTTTTTTCTCCTTTTCTTTATCAGAAATTTTTGTCTGAAGCATTTTATGATATATTAGTAATTTAAGAGCTATCTGCCGAAAACTCTGTGGCATTTCCTGACAGACCGTATAAATCCGCCGGTACTTAGACGCTGTATTTTGGCGTCTTAGTACCGCTGCGCATTTATCAGAGCGAAAGCGTGTCTGACAGGAAATGCCACAGAGTCACGGCAGACACACATAAATTACTAATATATCATATTACCACTATAGTCTCAAACTTACAATACTAAACAATCTCAGCACTACATAACAGTCCATGGCGCACATAATAAACACCAGCGCCTCATCGCTGCCCACGGTCCGCACCACTTTATCACTCTTCATGCACATAAACACAAACGGAACCACTGGAAGCAGATATCTTCCCTGCACACCCTCGACAACCGGTGAGCTGAGTGGGGTCCACGCGATCAACATTGCCCCCATGAGTCCCAAAAGACAGCCAACTGCCAGCAGGCAGATCCAGGCTTTCTGCCACCCCTTCATGTAAAGAGCCTCACCGACATTGCGAAGACTGAGAAGCACCAGACAGACTGCCATACCGAGAATCACTGCAAACGGAACGGAAAGTACCGGATCCAGATTCCCCAGCATACTTCCAAACAACTGCAGTGTCCACTCATCGCTCAGATGTACCAGTGAATCATACATGACTCTTGCAAATCCAATCGGATTGTGCAGTACCCAACTGAAACTGTACGCCGGCTCCGCAGCCCACTCCACATACGTGTCCGTGGAAACCGCATAGTTTGTGATTGTTGCACGATTCACAAGGATCATTGCAGCTGCAAATGCTGCCAGAACAGCCGCTGCCGAAACCGTCCATTTCTTCCAGTCACCAAATTTCTTCACCGGAATCAAAAGAGCAAATCCCATCATCACCGCATAGACCATCTTGCACGGACCGAACATGGCTGCCAGAACAGCCAGCAGTACAATATCCTTCCATGACACCTCCGGCTTCGCGTACGCCAGATACAGACAATAGCTTCCGAAAAAGAAGCACATCCCCATCAAAAAGGTATCATAAGAATAGGAAGCCGCCAAGTGCAGCGCCATTGGAAGTACCGATACACCAAAAAGCACCATTTTACCAAAAGGCAGAACCTTTACTGAACCATATACCATCGCCGCATAAAACAGCAGATTCATGAACCGGCCCAGAAATGCCAGCACAATGCAGTTCACTCCAAATAATCGTCCAAGTGTGATTCCAATGGCCGGAGCCAGGTAGGAAACCGGAGTTGTATGGTTCTGTCCATTGACCGACGAAACCATGACCTTCTGCTCATCCGACACAAACAACGGTGCTGCACGGTCCACGATCTTCTGTAGTGTGTCCTCCGTCAGCGTCCGACCGAGGGATGTTCTTGCCTCGTCCCCACGGACCAGATCCACATTCTGTAAAAATTCATCCTCTTTTCTCATGAGGACAAAACCATATTCATCTGTCCGCTCCATACCAAGCATCTGATTGGAAATCGCATAGGCACTGGAAAAATGCGCGATCTCATCCGGAGCAGAAAGCGGAGGCAGTACAAACAAATACATGCTGCCGAGGAATAAAACCGCAAAACATGCACAGATCTCTGTCGGTATCTTTCTTCCACCGAGAATGGTTCCTTTCACCTTCCCTGGAATACTCGGCACCCAAAAAAGCACACCAAACAATGCAAGAAATACTCCTACAGCCACGAATAATCCTATATACATATCACAAAGCCAGAAATCTCCCGATGCAGCTGCACCACGTCTGGTCTCCAGGAAATGCCAGCCGCCCAACAAAGCGACCAGCAGGACCGAAAGCACCGGCCCCGAAATCTTTATTTTCTGCTTCATGTTTCTTCCTTCTTCTCATTGCGAAGATTTTCATCAATCGCGATCCGCGCCACCAGATCCTTCAATTTCGACTCCAACTGCGAAATCTTCATGGACATCTGGAACATACGCACGATCAATACAAAAATAATAAACAGGAAAATGAAATTAGACGGACTCTGGGTTCCCACCAGATCCGACATTTTGAATACAATCTGCGGAAAAATGCTGAACACGATCAGCATGAAGGAAAAGCCGATCCAAAACAAGGATTCCTCGATCATCATCTTCTCTTTTCGAATCTTCCGCATGATCAGAAGTGTTGTCAGCACAGAAGCCGCAATCAACACTCCACGAAGTAACATTGACATATGATTTCCTCCTACGAATCGCTGCGTGTTCTAAAATTCTGAATCAGGAAAATCGACACAAGCATCTGGGCCATATATTTTGCCGCACGGATCGGAGTCAGATAACTGGTTCCGCTGATTCGTTCATCCATAATGACCGGAACTTCCGCCACTTTTGCTCCTTGCTTCACCAGATAAGAAACCGTATCCGGTTCAGGACCGTAGTTCAGTCCCATAGCAAACTCACGGATCATTTTACGGCTGAACATTCGCATTCCGGAAGTCGGATCCTTGATGTCCGCACCAGTTGTCAGTCGAATGGCAAATTCCAACAGATTGCTTCCCAGCATGCGCATGGTCATGGGCTTCTTTTCATTGATAAATCTGGAACCGATCACAATATCGTAACCATCATCCATCTTCTTTTTCATGTCTCCAATGAAATCCGGTCTGTGCTGACCATCACCGTCCAGCTGGATCGCACATTCGTAGTCTTTTTTGTAGGCATATCGGATCCCTGCCTGGAACGCACCTGCCAGACCCAGGTTAACCGGAAGATCCAGGAAATTGTATCCGCGTCTTCTGCAGATTTCTCCGGTCCTGTCCCTGGATCCATCATTCACGATCACGTAATCATATTGCGGAAAGTTCTGCACCAGATGGTCCACGACACGCTCAATATTCGCTTCTTCGTTATATGCAGGAATAATAATCAAAACATCTGACATATCCGGCTTATCCTTTCCAGTAATTTTTATTCATAGTACATCGTGCAATCACAAATTTCGGCAGTTTCTTATAACGCTTACCTGCCAGATATCCCAGGTACTTACATCCACTCAGATATACCAGCTGCGGAACCAGATGGATTTTTCCATGGTTCACCAGATATCCAGCCGTTCTTTTTACCAGCCTGATTCCCTCGCCTTCCGAGCGGATTCCTTCAAATACCTCCGGATGGTCTGCCTGGGAAACGGCCAGGTCAAAGTTTCTGCAAAACTGCTGTACTCCCGTGTAATTGTGAGAATGGATCACACGGGCATCCGCCTCATACACTACTCCATATCCATTTTGGATCAGCTTTGCAGCAAAGATCATATCCTCATTGAAAATGGTTTTCTTTGTAAATCCGCCAAGCCCCACATAAAGCTCTCGCTTGTATGCTGCACACACGTTGGAACAGAAATATGTTTTAATTCCCAGTTCCGGGAGATCCGCAGCCACCTTAACCCTGGATTTCTCCGGATAATTAAAGCTTCTTGTATATCGCTCAATGATATGACAATCCTTTTCCGGAAGCTGTCTCGCATAAGCAGCTCCGATCATATCTTCCGCTGTCAGCGCGTCTGTCAGGTTCTCAATCAGATGCTTGTCGGCAGGCATTGCGTCGTGAGTCATGCACACACAAACATCTGCGTCAGACTCCATGATTCCTGCATGTCTCGTCGCACCGTGGTCAAACTCTTCCTTTGTCACATGAAACACGGACATATTTTTTGGAAGACTGCCTTCCGGAAGCGTCTGTAACCAGCCCTCCCAAAGGTCTTTTTCTGTATTCATAATGATAAAACGGTTTACCTGTCTCGTCTGCTTCACCAGACGGCGCAGCATTTCCAGAAATCTTGTTCCAGGACGGTAAACAGGGATGATCACGTCTACCTTCATTTCATCACTCCCAATTAATCGTAATTCTCGTAAGCCTTCTTGTAATAACGCATCAAAATTTTCACTGCCCAGTCCGGCCACATTTTCCGGAACATCGTAATCTCATCACCACTGCGTCGGTTGTCCTCGATGCAGGCTTTGGTCGTCGCCCCATCATGAACACGGTATGCGATCAGTGGCTTTTCGGAACAAACAAACCGTCCCGGCTTCAACGCCAGCTCATAAAGATTATCCCAGTCCAGTGCAAACTGCATGTCCGACTTGAACATATCATCACCGATGAAATCATGGTTGTACGTACAGCTCGGACAACAGATGGAATTGCCAAACATCAACGGCAATTTTTTCACCCAGGTCTGATCTGCCATCCCGCGAAGTCTAAGCGGAATACGCAGGATCTTCTTTACCAGGCGAACTACGTCAAAGCAGACCATCTTTGTAGTTCCCGGATAAACCGTTCCGTCAGAAAGCACACCTTCTTCTGTTTTCATCACCACATAATCCGAACAGAACATCGTCATATCCGGATACTGCTCATAAGCTTTCAGCAGTTCCTCTGTGTAATGTGGATGATATTTATCATCCTGATGTGCAATGGTCACAAGAGTATGATCCGCACCTGCCAGGCGCCAGCCAAATAACCAGTCTTCTTTCAAGCTGCTCTCTCCATCCCTCACAAATACAGGGATCCGATACTTTTCAGCTAATTTTTCAATATATTCAGACGGAGTGGACGTCACCAGATACAGATCAGACCTCACCGTCTGTTTCCGCAAGGAGCGCATGCAAAACTCCAGATACGGACTCTCTTTATATGCACAGATCACAAATGCGTGGGTTCTGCTCATGAACACTCCTCACTTTCTATCCATCCTTACGCCTCGCGCATCTTGCGAAGCACACCCCAAAATACAAATGCTCCAAAGAATACCATCAGCGCCGCTGTCAGGATCACATACGCCAGCGCTCCGCCGAAGATTCCACTCCATTCCACAAACGGATTGGAAATCACCACTGCCATCACACCAACCACCCCATACACACCAAAGATGTATTTCTGCATTTTCATGATGACCATGGCATAATAGAACAGGCTCATGAACGCATTGAGCGCTCCGCCTAAAATGATCAGTACAAACGCCGGGCGACAGTCTGCCAATGCGTAACTGATATTGGAATATAACAAACTTAACACCGGAATTCCCAAAAACCATGCACAGCCAAGTGCCAGAACCGTCAGCGCAGAAATCACGCCTGCCAGAATTCCAATGGATTTTACAAACCGTTTCATGTCCTTCAGTTCCCATGAAAGAGACATCTTCGTAAGGAACGGTCGAATGACAAATCCTGCCACCAGATTGATCACACTGGTCGGCATAAAAATGGCACCAAAAACTGCCATATCTCCGTCTGTCATGCACGCCTCAATGGCGTACTTGGAAGCGGAAAAAATATAAAAATCAATCACTACAGAGAAAAACAGCAGTGTGTTGTCTTTCAGCAGCTTCACACGTTTTCCGGAACGAATCGTCCAGTCAACCGTCGGAAGTTCGCGGATCACCAATGCATCGCACATCAAAAATCCTGCAATTTGTGCAACAACGGCCGCTCCGCTGGCGATCATCAACTGATCGGTCACTCCCAGAACCGACAAAAATACACCTACAGACAAAATCGTACGGAATGCATTGGACTTTCCGGTCAAATAAAGCTTTCCGTTTCTCTGAAACTCTGCCTCATAAGCATCTGCCAGACCGTCAACTACCTTGTATGCTACAAGAAATACTACGGACATCGCTTTCTCGAAGGAGTAGCCGTTGACCGCTACAAAGCCCATTCCCACCAAAAACGCTGCTGCACAGGTAAACCAGCGAAGGCCCAGGTATTCACCAAAGGTATACTGATTTCCTGTATCTGTAATGTGAAATGGACGTATTCCGAAGTAAGCAATGGTAAACATGTGCTGACCGAGGGTAGAAAATGCGAATGTAAAAATACCGCCTGCCTCTTCTCCGGCGATCTGTACCACCGCAATCGACAGGACCATGGACGCAAATGCATACAGAAAGCTTCCGATCATGTTCCAGACAATATTCTGTTTTTCCAGATTTCCATCATCTCTTCCGATGATCAGACGTGCTACCTGATTCATGCCCTGATGTTCTGCCCCCGTTTCTTCTATAATAATTATATCCAAATTATAAGTTCAGTTGACCGAACTCCTTCTCCACACGCTGGAATGCGGACTCGATTACCTTATCCATATCGTAATACTTATATTCTGCCAGACGTCCGCCGAAGATCACATGCTCTTCACCTGCCGCCAGCTCTGCATATTTCTTGTACAACTCCTGATTTCTCTCATCGTTGACCGGATAGTACGGTTCCATACCCTCAGTCCACTCACACGGATACTCCTTGGAAATAACTGTCTTCGGCTGTGTACCAAACTCAAAGTGCTTATGCTCAATGATACGCGTATATGGAGTCTCGCGGTCTGTGTAGTTAACAACCGCATTGCCCTGATAGTTGTCTGTATCCAATACTTCATTCTCAAAACGAACGGTACGATACTGCAGTTTACCGAACTGATAGTCAAAATAGCTGTCGATGGTACCTGTGTAGACAATTTTCTCCGCCATCGCATCGTACTCTTCCTTATGCTCCAGATAGTCCGTATTCAGACGCACTTCACATCCTTCGAACAATTTTTCTACGATCTTATTGTAACCACCGATCGGAATACCCTGATAAAGATCATTGAAATAGTTATTGTCATAAGTATAACGAACCGGAAGACGTTTGATGATGAACGCCGGAAGGTCCTTGCACTCTCTGCCCCACTGTTTCTCTGTATAGCCTTTGACCAGTTTCTGGTAAATATGAGTTCCTACCAGACTGATCGCCTGCTCCTCCAGATTCTTCGGCTCGCCCTTGATGATCTTTCTCTGCTCACTGATAATCTGTTTTGCCTCCTCCGGAGTGGAAATCTTCCACATCCTGCTGAAAGTGTTCATATTGAACGGCATGTTGTACATCTCACCCTTGTAGTTTGCCACCGGACTGTTTGTGTAACGGTTGAATTCTACCAGGTCATTGACGAACTTCCAAACCTGCTTGTTGCTGGTATGGAAAATATGCGCGCCGTATTTGTGTACATTGATGCCTTCCACTTCTTCACAGGCAATATTTCCGCCGACATGGTCTCGCTTTTCGAGTACCAGACAAGATTTGCCCTCTTTGTTTGCAAAGTAGGCAAACACACCGGCAAACAGACCGCTGCCCACCAGTAAATAATCATATTTCTTCATGTTTCTCTTCCTCCTAATTTCCATTTCAGAAGCAATTGCCTGTTTACTTCTGAAAGCTTAATATGATATCGCAGATCTCATCCACTGTTTCCACCGGAAGATCTGCAAACAACGGAAGTGTCAGCACCTGGCGGGAAATCTTCGCCGCCACCGGAGTATCCTCCTCGCTGAACTGTCCGCTATAACACTCATAGCTGTTTACACACGGATAGAAATACTTTCTCGCATGGATATTGTACTTTGCAAGTTCCGCGAAAATCGTGTCGCGGTCCACGGCATATCCGTCAAACACCACCGGCATATACGCATAATTCGATTTCACGCGCGGATTTTCCTCACAAAGCCGGATTCCGGAAACACCTGACAGACGCTCGCGATAACGCTCTACAAGCAACTTTCTCTTCGCGATTTCTCCATCCAGATGACGCAGATTGCAAAGTCCCATGGCCGCCTGAAATTCATTCATCTTGCCATTGGAACCCACATATTCCACACTTTCATATCCGGTAATACCAAAGTTCTTCAACTGATACAGCAGATCTTTTAATTCCGGATCGCGGAATGAAATAATTCCGCCCTCGATGCTGTGAAACACCTTAGTTGCATGAAGACTGAACATAGAAATATCGCCAAAATTCGCGATTCCCTTTCCCTCGAAGGTCTCTCCAAAGGTATGGGCCGCGTCATAGATCACTTTCAGATTATGACGGTCAGCAATCTCCTGAATCTTTTCCACGTCACAAATATTTCCGTATACATGGACCGGAGCGATGGCACAAGTCTTCTCCGTGATCAGACTTTCGATCTTATCCGCATCCATGGTGTAATCTTTCTCATTAATATCACAAAAAACCGGCGTCAATCCGTTTCTCACAATGGCGTGAGTGGTAGACGCGAAAGTAAACGGGGTCGTGATCACTTCACCCTCCAGTTTCAGTGCCTGGATTCCAAGCTCCAATGCCATATGACCATTCACAAACAGTTCCAGATGATCTGCCTTCAAATAATCCGCAAGCTGGGTCTTGAATTCCTCATGATAGCTTCCCATGTTGGTCAGCCACGCGCTCTCCCAGATTGGTTTCAGCATCTCCACATATTCGTCAAGCGGCGGCAATGATGAGCGCGTCACCAATACCGGTTTCTCATGTTTTTTCATCTCCATTCTCATCACCCCGTCACAAACTCTGTATATCGTCTTGCAACATACTGTTCCCGGATCTCGCCTTCCGGCTCCAGTCCGATTCCTTTAAAGCAGTTTAAATGATTTCTCACCATATCATATCCTGCCACAGCCGAAAATGCCAGTCCACCGGAAAATCTCGGATTGCACTCCAAAAATCTCCACTTACCCAGACCGTTTTTCTCCTCTGGCTCTGCCTCTTCCACAAACTCGAAATTCACACATCCGCAGATATTCAATACTTTTGCGATTGCCTTACACTGCTTCTCCAGATGCTCATTCTTAAATACATATACGGAAGTTCCGGCTCCATTCGGCGTGCGGAGCAGTTCTCTCCGCGGAATGCACACGCATTCCTCTGTCTCCGGATTTCTTACCACATCCACAGTAATGATCGGTCCGGAAATCTTCGGCTGCACAAGGTAATGATCCGCTTCTTCCCTGCACAGTTCCACAACTGACTCCATTTCCTTTGCATTTTTTACGATGTGGAGTCCCTGACTGCTGCGCCCGTCAATCGGTTTGATCACGAGTGGATATGTCTGCTCCACATCTTCCATAGAAACCACCTCTGACAACAATTTCCCCGGGATCGTATCGCAGATCCCCATCGGTGTCAGATATTCCTCCAGCGCTTTTTTATCACGAATAATATCCAGCATCTTCCGTTCAGACATACAAACAACTGCACCGGTATCTTCCGCCGCAGTCGTCCATACTCTGAACAGATCAATTTCCACATCTGTAAGCGGCATGATAAACGCCACTTCCTCCTCCTTACAGACCCTTTTTACAAATTCCTCGTACGCCGGTCTGTCTGTCGCATACGGGGCTCTATAGAATTCATCTGCAATCTGGGAATTGGCCACCCATTCTGCCGGATAGATATCACATCCGACCACACGATATCCCTCTTTCTTCAGGGACTCGATCACAGTCACTGCAGAAAAAGACCCAATCGCAGTTACAAGAATCGTCTTGCTCATCGACTATCTCGCCTCCTCACGTTTCCCGCCTGTCATCACGCGCAAACCGTCCAGACAGAAGCGGAAACTCTCTAATCGAAAGACTCCGGCCAGCACTGCATACACTGCCACACCAACCAGGATCTGAATCATCAGTCTTACAAGTAATGGAAGGAACACCAGCCATTTTCCGGCCATCATCACAGCCGCACACATCACGATTGACAACATCGCCGGAGGTGCCACATCTCTCCACTGGTCAAAAATACTGTAACCCAGCAGCTTTTTATTGGGCGCCGCATTGACAAACGTACACAGGAAATCCTGAAATGCTTTGATCGACACCATAACATAAACATTAAACTGCATACCGATCAGCAATGCAGCTACACTCAGGCCTTTTTTTACCACTTCCAGCTTCAGGAAGATGTCGCTTCTTCCCACCGCATTGATGGCCTGTAAGTTTGTGATATGGATCGGCCAGAAACAATACGTGATGCATGTGATCCGCAAAAACGGAACGCATACCAGCCACTGCTCTCCAAGGAGCACCAGAACCAGAGTATCTGCCACAGCAAATAAGCCCATCAACATCGGAAGTACCACAAAAGAACTCAGCTGAATGGCCTTACGTACCATGCTCCGCACTTCCATCATATCGTCCTGTTTTGCTGAAAATGCAGGAAGCAGAACAGCCTGAATCGCCGCACCAAGATTGGTCGCGATCAGTTTTGGAAACTGTTCTCCACGATTGTAGCTTCCCAACAGTTCCTCATTATAAATCTTTCCTATTAATAAACCATATAAGTTGTTAAAAACCGTATCTAAAAGGGAAGCACAAAGCAGCTTCCAGCCAAACGCGAACAACGTGCGGAGCTTCTCAAAGCTGAACAGCTTCTCCGGTTTCCAGGAAACCGTAAAAAACAAAACGGTCATCAATGCAAAATAGTAAATGATCTGCTGTCCAACCATCGCCCAGACACCAAAGCCTGCCATGGCCATTCCAATACTGACCGCACCTGAAATCACGGAAGCAGCCAGTGTAGAAAGGAATAATCCCTTAAATTCCAAATTTCTGGAAACGTACGCTGTCTGGACCGAGATCACCGCACCCGGAAAGAGCACGATTGCCAGAACACGTACAATCTCTTTTAATTCTGCGATCTCATAAAACGCAGCAATACGAGGCGCCGCCAGATAAAGGATCGCATACAGCACCACCGAAAGTACCAGCTCAAAATAACAAACAGAAGAAAAATCCGCCGCATCTGCATGTTTCTTCTGCACCAGTGCTGTGCTGAATCCACTCTGAACGAAAACATTGGCAATGGTGATAAAGATCATAATGATTCCCACCACGCCATATTCCGACGGCGTCAGGAGTCTTGCCAGAAGGATCGCCACCACGAACTGCACCGCCTGCGCGCCGCCGTTCTCCAGAAGCTTCCAGAAAAGTCCTTTCGCCACTTTATGTTTCATCTCTTTTTCTGTCACAAAGTTCTCCTATTTCCTGAATCGATGATAGGAATCCTGCATCCACTGATAAATACCCGGAAATGCCGCTTCGAACCGGATGAAAAATCTGGTCCTGAAATTCAGTTCCTTATAGAACTTACGGTTCTTTTTATCCAGTACCACATCATAATGCTTGGTATTGACCTGTGTCAGGAAATACAGTCTCCTCCATGCACGCACCACTGTATCATGGAACCGCTTTCCGGAAAATTCATCGTACCCCTGATAGACCTTTTTCATCGCCCGCGCATAATCCTGCTGCTTCTTCTCATAATTTCCCTGTTTCATCAACGTGGTCCAGGATGCTGCACCGCCAAGACGATATACGCACATCGGTTCATCCATATAATATCCATATCCCATATTTGCCGCCAAAAGCTGCAGCGGAATATCCGCAATCGGAGCATTATTATAAAAATCCGGAAGTTCCTTCACCATCTCTGTGCGGAACATCAAAGACGCCGTCGCATATCCTGAAGTTTTGTCAATGATCTCCTCCGGTGTCACAATCCGTTCTTTCTGATAAGGGCGCATCATGCGCTCCGTTACCGCACTGCCCTGCACTTCCACCTTTGCACTGTGGAATGCCAGAGAACAATCCGGGTGCGCCTCCAGATAATCAACCTGACGCTGAAGCTTATACTCATCGATCCAATAATCGTCTCCCTCGCACATGGCAATATATTTGCTGCCGTTTTTCACTGCACGTGGGAAATTCCATGTTCCGGAAACATTGGTAAGCCCAAGGGAATACTGGTTCACCGTCTGCAAGATCGGTTTGATCATATCCGGATAGCGTTCCTGATATTCGCGGATGATCTCCGCAGTACGGTCTGTGGACGCATCATCGTGGATCAACACTTCATATTTAAAATTTGTCTTCTGGTTTACAAACCCTTCCAGTGCGTCACGAATATATGCTTCCTGGTTGTATGTGATACAGCAGATGCTGACTAACACGTTCATTCCCATTTGCTTCCTCTTTTTCCATTGTTTTATACCTGCCATTTTACACTATCCGCCATAAATTGTAAATCTTATATAGTATTTTTCCCCGCTTCATGGTAAACTATAAAGACGGAATAAAAAGAAACTTAAGGAGGAAAGCCTATGCGCAGACTAAAAAAAGCCGGCCTGACTCTGCTTATATCAAGCATTTTATTAAGCAACAGCGTTCTTCTTGCGTTCGCTGATCAGACGGCCGCGTCCCCTGTTATTACAGATGTTGTTCCGGTTGAAACTTCTGCTGCTTCCACAGAAGCTACTGTCGAATTTCAGGAATCCCTGGGGCCGGGACAATTTGCTCGTCCGACAGAACCGGCTATCTCTCCGGGCAATCCGATCCCGGAAACAGCACCTTCGGATGTTACCGCAGAATCCACGGAAACAGCACCTCCGGATGTTACCGTAGAATCCACGGAAACAGCACCTCCGGATGTTATCGCAGAATCTGCAGAAACTTCTGAGCAGCCTGTGATCATCGCTCCGGATGCTCCTTCTGTTCCGGAAGAGACCGTACAGGAATCTACACAGCCGGCGATGGATGAAACAGGTCCGTTAAGTGTCCCGAAGCGTGTCCCACGTCTTCAGACACAGATTTTATTAAGAGATGCATTGCAGTGGTCTTCTCCGTTTGTCAATGACCAGCCGGTCACTGTAGAAGACAATTCCTTCTCCTCGATTTCCACTTATTTAGAGGGTATTCACGGAGATCTTTTATATCGTACATATTCCACTGCTGCCGGATGGTCCAATTGGGCCATGAATGGTCAGCAGACAGCATTAATCGATGGATGGCCATTAGTCGAAGCGATCCAGTTCCGTTTCTCCGGTCCGGTTGCAGACCAGTATGACCTCTACTATACTGCATCTCTCAGCAACAATACTTACACAAGCTGGGCAAAGAACGGTATGACCTGCGGCGCTATGAATCAGGGTATCGTTATGACTGGTTTCCGTCTTGTATTTGTAGAAAAAGGAACTGACCCGCAGTATGATCTGTCCAGACCTGTTTTCGCAGCACATGCGGACGGCGTCCAGTATATAGACGGCGTTCTCCGTTACATCCACGGAGCAGACGGTTCCAACTATACAGGCTGGGGCTGGATCGGGGATGACCGCTACTACTTCCGTGACTCCTATCCGGTAACCGGATGGCAGTATATCGACGGATACAAATATTACTTTGGTGAAGACGGAAAAATGTGGACTGATGTAGAGCCTCTCATCGGCACTGCAGGACCATTTATGATCCGTATCAACAAAGAAATGAACTGTCTTACTGTTTACGCACAGGACGGCGCCAACGGATTTATTATCCCGGTGAAATCCTTCCTGGTTTCCACAGGTGACGATACTCCGCTCGGAACATTCAAAACTCCAGCCAAGTACCGTTGGAGACTGATGATCAATGATGTTTGGACTCAGTACGCAACCCGACTTGGTTCCGGCCTTTCCATCCTGATGCACTCCATCATCTACGATGCTCCGGATCCGTATACTGTATGGGCAAGTACTTACAACAACCTCGGTATCGCCCGTTCCGCAGGATGCATTCGTCTGACAACTGCTGACAGTAAATGGATCTACGACTACTGTCCGGTGGGAACAACCGTCGAAGTTTACGAGAGCCCGATTCCGGGACCGTTCAATCGACCGACGATCGACTACGAGATTCCGTTCGAGCAGAGATGGGATCCGACAGACCCAGGCCTGACTCCAGAAGGAATTGAAGCCAGCAGACAGGCGATTCTGGCTCAATTTGGATATTAGGTTGCTAAAAAGGTACTCTACATTTTCTCCGTAGGGTACCTTTATTTTTGTCAAGTAAAAAAACATCTTCGTTTTTTATGCACATTTGCCAATATCTTTCCCTTTTATTTTATGCTATTCTATTCAAACATTTTACACCTCGCTTCTTGGGGTTCTTTGCCCATTCATCGGGTATCTGTGGTTTCTGAATTTCTGATCTATTTATTTCTGAATT
>JAZOVL010000079.1:0-7647 GCA_045658685.1 Pilosibacter sp. | reverse complement strand
GATTCGTTTAAAAGATCGTGACGGAAGCTTTATTTCTCCGGCAGAATTTATTCCATTGGCAGAAAAATATGGTTTGATGGAAGAAATCAGCCGCCAGGTTCTTGAATCGGTAGGCAGATTCCTTGGCAGACATCAAGACTTGTGTCTGAAACAAATATCTGTTAATATTCCAGTAGGACAGTTGCTGGATGCGAGGCTTCCGGAATGGATTGATGAAGTTTGTAAAACTTATCACATTTCAGAGAATCAGATTCGTATTGAGATTACGGAACGTGCAATGACAGACCAGCCGGAACGTGTCAAAGCAATCATGCAGTCATGTTTGGATAAAGGTATAAAATTCTATCTGGATGATTTTGGAATCGGCTATTCCAATCTGTCTATGGTGATGGATTTGCCGTTTGAGACGGTAAAGCTGGATTCCAGTCTGCTTTCTAAAATGACGAATGGAGAAAAGGAGTACAGAACGCTGCAGCTGCTGGTAGATATGCTTCATAATTCTGGTTTCCAGGTCGTTGCGGAGGGAATTGAGACAGTGGAGCAGATGCAGGCGGCCAGAAGACTTCAGATTGATCGTATTCAAGGTTATTACTATGCGAAGCCGATGTCACCCAATGCTGTGGTTGAATTTTTGACCTCCAGAAACGGGAACAAGAAGAAGGAGAGTTGATGAATGGAGAAACGAAAACTGATTAATTTTGTGGCCGGTATGACTACGGTGATTCTGGTCCTTTTAATCGTGATTGTGGTGATGGAGCCGAAAGATGTGGGCGTTTCAAGAGCAGTTGCGTCTAAAGCTGTGGCTCTGACACTGGCTCCAAAAGAGGAAGTTCAGAACAACGGCCCGGAAGAATCCTATTTTCCAGTTGTACTGCAAAATGAGTGGTATGTAAAATACATGGATTATCTATATGAGACTGGATATCTCGATCCGGAACGAATTGCGGCGGAGGAATCTTCGGCGCTTTCTTCCGTTACATATGGGGATCTTTCTGGTTGGATCCGCGCGGCTTCCTTGGAGGAGGAGATAGTTTTTGCAGATTACTTAGTTGGACTGGAGGATAAAAAAGCCAGAAAGGCAGTAGGAAAAGCGGAGTTCTGGAAATTTTATAGTTTATTCCTGGGCGCTGTAGATACAGACGGAAATGTGAAATCTCTGGAAACCGATATTTACGGTACTCCGGATAATGTGGAAACTGCGGCTGCGTGGACGACCTATACGAGAGACGGAAAGTTTATGTTTGAGGGGCTTTCTCTGGATTCGTACATCGATCGAAGAATCCGTGTGTTGGTGCGAGATCAGGATATTTTGCGTGTGGAAGAGCTGGTTTCCGAGGAGATCATCTATGAAAACGCCTGGATTTCCGGATATGCAGACGGTGAAGTAACGGTGTTTGTAGGAAATGTTCAAAAACGATTTCCGATCAAAGGTGTTTTGAAAAATGAAGATGAATTGTCCGGACAGATTGGTGATCTGTATTTGAAAAAGGGAAAACCAAATCGTTTGGTGCTGAAAAAAGATACGATCACGGGAACTGTACTTGCGGTTCGTGAGCATGAGATTGAGATCCAGGGATACGGAAATATTCCGCTGGCGGAAAATTTCAAGATTTACCGTACCTATGGAGTTTTGAGAGAGCAACAGAAAAAGGATATTTTGGTCGGTTACAATATGCAGGAGTTTGTGGTTGCAGGCGGCGAAATCTGTGCTGCACTGACCACAAAAAAACCTGATATTGATACGATTCGTGTGCTTTTAATGACGACTGGCTTTGATTCTCTGTTTCATTCTACGGTTACACTGAGTTGTGATGTGGATGCAGTGCTGGAATATGGAGACGGAAAAGATATTAAAACCCAACATGTGACTGCCGGAGAGATGATTACGATTAAGAAAGATGATTCACGTCTTCAGGAAGGACGTATGATCTTTCGATCCGTGGAGGACGGCGGCCTGATCACTGTCGGTAATCTGGAGCGTAGTCAAGGACATCCGGTTTATCCGGGGCACATGGAAATTGCAAAAGAAAGTGACGGTCTGCTGTTGCTGAATGAGGCAGATCTGGAAGAATATTTAAAGAGGGTGGTACCAAGTGAAATGCCGCCAACGTATCAGCTGGAGGCACTGAAAGCACAGGCTATCTGCGCCCGTACTTATGCATGGAGACAGATTCAGGGAAATGCATATTCTCAGTATGGTGCACATGTGGATGACAGTACGAATTTCCAGGTATACAACAATACTAACACATTCGAAGTGACAGATTCAGCTGTCAATGAAACCTTTGGGCAGGTATTGGCGTATGAGGATACTCCTATCGAAGCATTTTATTATTCCACTTCCTGTGGACATGGAACAGACGGAAGTGTCTGGGGGGGAGATCCAGATGCGACTCCGTACTTAAATGCAGTTTCGGTAGACATCAAAGGAAAAACACTGGATTTATATTCTAACGAAAGTTTTGAGGCATTTATTAAAAACGTGGATGCTGATGCTTATGAATCAGAATTTACTATGTATCGTTGGAAAGTGAAGACTAATAGTGAGATTCTTTCAGAGAAGATCGGAGGTGTCGGCAGAATCACCGGCTTGACAGTGGCAGAGCGTGGTGCAGGCGGTATTGCAAAGACTCTCAAGGTAGTCGGAACGGAAGGTTCCAAGAACTTCACAACGCAAGGTAAAGTTCGTACAATTCTCGGGAATACTGCTCTGAACTATACAAGAAATGATGGTTCTGAGTATAGTGGCTGGGAAATGCTTCCGAGTGCGTTTATATACATCGAAAATAACGGAACGGATCCGGAAAATGTCACATGGTTTACCATTTACGGGGGTGGCTACGGTCACGGAGCAGGTATGAGCCAGAATGGTG
Source organism: Pilosibacter sp. (assembly GCA_045658685.1). Classification (GTDB taxonomy): domain Bacteria; phylum Bacillota; class Clostridia; order Lachnospirales; family Lachnospiraceae; genus Pilosibacter. The sequence continues at coordinate 4,774 of JAZOVL010000079.1, read as the reverse complement.
CTCAGGGAATGGCAAAGAGTGGAAAGACCTGTATGGACATTCTGCGATTCTTTTATCAGGGGTGTGAGATTGTAGATATTGGAGACGTTTCGTAAAAAAAATTATGAAATGTATATTTGGGGAATAGATGGCAATAATAGTATTATCAACAAAAGAGAAAGATTAATACTTATCCTCCCCTTTTTAACCGGCTTTGGCGCATTGGTTGCGTTAAGGCCGGTTTTTTCTTCAGAGATGCCTATGGTTCTTGCGAAAATGGACGTCGGAAGATATAATAGATATGATACAGTTTTTTATAAAAAGGGGGATTATCGTGCGACAGTTTGCAGGTGTAATTATTGCTTTTATTCTTTTATTAGTCATGCTAAAAGGATATCCGAAAGTATTCAAAGGAAAGAAGGCTCCGCTTGGTCCGGTACTGTTTGTGACAGGACTGATCATAGCTGTAGTTTCCGGACTATCCACAGGAGTCATGGTGGATTCACTGGTTCATATTTTTACGACGTTCTCAACGTTCCAGACCTTGATCGTTGTGGTGGAGATTGGAATTCTTGGCAATGTTTTAAAACAGTATGGAATTCTGGAGAAGATTGTTCATGCATTGGAAAAACTGGTACCGAGTAAAAAGGCTTTGGTGATGATCATGCCTGGTATTATGGGCTTGCTTCCGGTTCCGGGCGGTGCATTTCTTTCTGCACCGTTTGTGGATTCCATCGGAAATGATCTGAAGATGTCCGGTGACCAGAAGACTGCAGTCAACTTGTATTTCCGTCATTTTTCCATGTTCGTGTTACCGTATAATACAACGATGCTGACCATCGGTTCCATTCTTCCGGCTGTAAATATTTATCTGGTAATTGGACTGTCTCTTCCTTTCGTAGCGGTATTGCTTGGCGGAGCTTATCTTTTTTACGTGAAGGCGGCTCCGAGTATGAAAGCAGCGGGGGCGGGGCTCAGCATGGGTGCGCTGAAAGATGTTCTCTGGTATTTGTCTCCGATCTACATGGCGCTGGTGTTTAATACGGTATTTGGATTGGATATGTATGTTTCCATTCTGATCTGTATCTTGCTGACATTCTTTATGATCGGAAAAGATAAGAGTCAGTATTTTGTGACGCTAGTGAAAGGATTTGGCCTTGACACAGTTTTGATGTTGGTAGGCGTATATTACATGCAGAATATCGTAAAGAGTCTGGACGTGGTAATGGCAAGTGTGGGAAGTGTTCTGGTTGGGCAGTCGATCATTGGTTTTATGGTTATCGTACCGCTGGTTGGTCTGGCATTTGGTCTTTCCACCGGTCTTAGCCTGGTTCCGATGGGAATCTTACTTCCATTCGTAGCAGCGATGGATCTTCCGGCCATGACTCAGACCGTTTATGCGATCTACATACTGCTTTGGTGTTTCCTCGGATACTATTTCTCACCGTTCCATCTTTGCCAGCTTCTGTCTATCAAATATATGGGCTGTGAGACAAAGAGTGTATATCGTCAGCATGTGAAGATGATGCCGTTCCTTTGTATCGCGAGTGTTGTAATTTTCCTTGTATACAATATGGTACTGTTGTAATCAGTATTTAGCAATAAGAGTGATTTAATCCGGTTTATTTCCGGGGCAATATGAAAGGGAGGAAACAGATTGATGTCACGTTGGGGATTTGTATTGGATCAGGCGAAATGTATTGGTTGTAATGCCTGTCAGATTGCGTGTAAAGACAGAAACCATCTGGAACCGGGAAAAAATTTCCGCAGGTCAGATACGGTTTGTTTGAAAGAGAATGGAATAGGCAGATATGCACATTTTTCAGGCGGATGTCATCATTGCGCGGAGCCGTCTTGTCTTGCTGCATGTCCGTTTGGTGCAATGAAGAAGACAGAAGAAGGAATTATCGTTGTAGACGAGGCTCTTTGTCGTGGTTGTGGTGCCTGTGAACGCGCATGTGCATATGGTGCGGTCTTTGTGAGCAGTTGGAGTCATAAAGCGATGAAGTGTGATGGATGTGCGGAATTGAGAGCGCAGGGCAGACAGCCGGCTTGTGTGGAAGCTTGTCCGACTCATTGCCTTGAATTCCGTGAAATAGATGGGGAGGAGAAAGAGGACGAGATTGTGGCGAGAGTGGCTGCAACCTTTGTGGTAAACGAAAAATCCTCTGCGCAGAAAAAGCAGTTGGCTGCAGAGACGGATGTTAATCCTGTACATATGGAAACTTCTGCAGAATTGGCAGAAGCATGTTACGAAGCTGCGTTATTTTTTGCTTCCAGAGAGAAGGCTATGGAAATTTGTGCACGTTTCCACGATTGGAATACACACAGCAAGCGTGACTGGGAATTAGAATATGATTTCTTATTCCGCGGAACAGACGCAGATCACGAGATTTCTCTCTGGGCTTCCGTGGCGGCAGGCGAGCGTGTGCTGTTAAATCAGACCACATTAGATGTAATTCATACATACCATAAATATGGTTATGAACCGGTTCACATGGAGGGAAATCCTGCCGACTATATTGGAGATCAGGTGCGTTTCATAGCGTATCTGGCAGAGGCAGGGGAAATGGAAGCGGTACGTACATTTACAGACAACTATGCGCTTCCGACCATGAAAATGATTTGTGAACAGGTGCAAAAACGTGGTACCTTTGTGGGCATCATGAAGTATCTGAATAAGGCATGTGGAGTTCTTCATGCTGCGATTCGGTTTGAGGGAGCAGTAAAGATAAAAAGGACTTTAAATCCACCGATTGCAAATGAGGAAGCACAAATCATCAATACAGCAGGTATCAACAACTGTGGAGGAAAATGTGTGATCCGTCCGGAAGTTCAGGATGGCTGTATGTTAAATATCAGCAGTGATATCAGCAACAACAATCCGCAGATCCGTGCATGCGTTCGTGGACGCGGTTACAGAAAGACATATTTGAATCCGGGCCGTCTTCGTTATCCGATGAAGAGAATTGGAGAACGTGGCAGCGGTAAATTTGAGAGGATCACCTGGGAAGAGGCGGCTGATCTGATCGCATCTGAGTGGATCCGGATCCGCGACACATATGGCCCGGGATCTCGTTATGTGATCTATGGATGTGGCGTGACCGGAATCATGCGCCCGGGTATTTTGGCAAAACGTCTTCTTGCTCTGGACGGCGGTTATCTGGATTATTTTAACTCCTATAGTTCAGCAGCAGCCGGCTATATGACACCATATATTTTTGGTACCAGAACTACCGGAAACAGTCCGCAGGATATGCTTAACACAAAGCTTTTAATTCTCTGGGGTGACAATTCTGTTGAGACGATTTTTGGCACCGAACGTAATTATTATTTATCAAAGATCAAAGAGCGTGGGATTCGCGTGATTGTTGTGGATCCGCGCCTCAGTAATACAGCGATCGCATATGCAGATCAGTGGATCGGACTTCGTCCGGCGACGGATAGTGCTCTGGCAGATGCTATGGCATATGTGATCTGGTCAGAAGGTTTGCAGGATCAGGCATTCATGGACAAATACTGCCTTGGATTTGATGAAGAGCATATGCCAGAAGGAATACCGTCCGGAGAGAGCTATAAGGCATATTTATTTGGTGAAAAAGACGGAATTCCAAAAACTCCGGAGTGGGCAGAAGTGATTACGGGTGTTCCGGCGAAAACCATCCGTGTATTCGCAAGAGAATATGCAACAACAAAACCGGCCTGTCTCATTATGGGACTTGGTCCACAGCGCCATGGTAACGGTGAGCAGACAACAAAGAATCTATGCACATTGGCCTGCATGACCGGAAATGTGGGAATTTCCGGAGGTGGAGCAGCAGGAACAACGGATGTAAAAGAACACAACGGCATTTCACTGTTTGTAAATACAGTAACAAATCCGTATCCCGGAAAGATTCCGGTATTCCTGTGGACAAAAGCTATTGAACATGGTACAGAAATGACACCAAAGGGAGACCGTCTGACCGGTGTGGATAAACTGGACAGCAATATCCGTATGATCTTCAATCTGGCGGGAAATACATTGATCAATCAGCATTCAGATGTCAATGATACGATCCGTATCTTAAAAGATGATACTAAGTGTCAGTTTATTATTGGTTCTGATATCTTTATGACCCCGAGTGCTCGTTACGCTGATATTCTTCTTCCTGCAACATCGGTATTTGAGGGAAATAACATTGTTGCTCCTTGGCTCGGAAGCAATTTCATTCTCAGAAACAATAGGGCAGTCGAGCCTCTGTTTGGCTGTCGGTTTGAGTGGGAATGGTTAAAAGATGTGGCAGAACGTCTGGGGCTTTACGAAGCGTTTATCGATGGAAAACCGGATGCGGAACAGTGGTTGGAAGAATGCTACAATATTCTGAAATCTCGTGAACCGGAATTACCGGACTATGAGACATTCTGTAAGCTTGGTACATGGCAGTATAACGAACAAATCAATCATATCGCATTCCAGAAAGAAATCGAAGATCCTGAGCAATATCCGTTTGCGACACCGTCCGGAAAAATTGAGATTTTCTCGAAACGATTATATGAGTTTGAACAGGAAGATATTCCTGCAATTCCATGTTATCTGCCATGTCCGGAAGGTCCGGAAGATCCACTTCGTGAAGAATATCCACTTCAGCTCATGGGCTGGCATACCAGAAGACGCTGCCATACATTCCATGATAATAATGAGTATCAGGATGAGATTGAGATGCCTGGACTCTGGATTCATCCGCAGGATGCGGCTGTACGTGAGGTTGAAGATGGAGACATGGTAGAAGTGTTCAATGGAAGAGGCTGTGTG
>JAZOVL010000078.1:0-5935 GCA_045658685.1 Pilosibacter sp. | reverse complement strand
TTGTCCTCCTTTCCGAGTTTTATTCCCTATTATACCAAATTGTACCAACAATTCCTAGAGCCAAATTTGCGTTTTATTAACTCATTTTGTACTCTATGCTTCGAACGCTGTCTGCATTGCCTGATTGATTAATTCCTCCTGATACTGTTTCGTATACAGATTATAATATTCACCGTGCTTGGCAATTAATTCTTTGTGAGAGCCCTGCTCAATGATCTTTCCGTTTCTGATCACCAGGATAATATCCGCCTGGCGAATGGTGGAAAGCCGGTGAGCGATAACAAAGGACGTACGTCCTTTCATCAGACGATCCGTCGCTTCCTGAATCTTCTTCTCGGTTACTGTATCAATGGAAGAAGTTGCTTCATCCAAAACAAAAATTCTCGGATCTGCCAGAATCGCTCTCGCAAAAGAAAGCAACTGTTTTTCACCGGTGGAGAGCAAGTCTCCCCCCTCACCCACGTTGCTTTCGTAGCCGTGTTCCATTCTTGCGATAACTTCATCGGCTGAAACGTTTTTTACTGCTTCTTCAATCTGTTCCATGGTCGCATCGGGATTTCCGTAACGGAGATTTTCCAACACGCTTCCAGAGAACAGATGCGGAGTTTGCAGCACATAACCGATATTGCTGTGAAGCCAAAGCTGAGAACGCTCCCTTGCATCGCGTCCGTCAATCAACACCCGTCCGCTGGTCGGTTCAAAGAAACGACAGACCAGGTTGACCAGTGTAGATTTTCCTGCTCCGGTCTCACCCACGATCGCCACATTGGTTCCCTGCGGAATGTGGAGGTTAAAATGTTCCAGCACATACTCATCACCGTCCGGATATTTAAAGGATACATCCTCAAATGTAATATCTCCATGCAGCGGCTCCCAATTTTCACGTTTCGGATCAAAGGAATCCCCATATTTTGCTTCTACTTCTTTTGAGTCGCGTACGTCAGACTGAGTCTCCATCAATGTAGAAAAACGCTCCACATTTACCTGTACGGTGATCAAATCCGAAATTGAACGCACGATCCACTGAATCGGCTCCATCATACCAAGGGCATAGGACATGAACACGGAAAGAGTACCGATTTCCATGATTCCCTCCATGGTAATGCGGCCACCTTGCCAGAGCACCAGCGCCAGGGCCACAGAAGACGCAAAAGAGATCATGGATGCGAACAGGGCACGGTAGTGGGTCGCATGGACAGAACGGTGCTCCATCTCCTCTGTAGTACGATTGAAGCTGTTCTCCATCTTCTTTTCGATCACCAGTGTTTTTGTAGTTTTCGCACCGGTAATTCCCTCATTGAAGTTACTTGTGATCTGAGAGTTCACCTCGCGTATCTTATGATTCAGAGTCACCAGTTTCAACTGGAACATCTGCGCCACTACAGCAATAACCGGTACAATAAGAAGTACCCAGAATGCCAGCTTCGCATTCGTCTTTAACATGACAAAAATTGCACCAATAATATAGGAAATATACCAGACACCATTCATCAGACTCCAGGACACCAACGCACCGATACGATTGGTATCGCTCATCACTCTGGCGTGAATATATCCAACGCTGTTCTGGTTAAAATAGGAAAATGCCAGAGTCTGCAGATGGTTAAAACTCTCACGCTTCATATCGCGGCCCACATACATCTCGATCTGACAGGCCTGATACGCGGAAATTCCGTTGGCAATAACCTGAAATGCCAGCACACCCAGATATACCCAGACGAATGTACTCATGGTATCCAGTGTCTGTCTGGCAATAAAATGGTCGATGGCATATTCCTGAAACAGCGGAAGGATAATGTCCACCAGACCGCCCGCAAAACCGAGAGTGATCATCCAGAAAATGATCCCGCGGTATGGCTTTAAATATGGTAATAATTTATTGATCCCGAAGTATGGAAGCGTCTTGAACTCGGTCTCTTTTTTGTATTTCTTATTCATCTGCTTCCTCCTCTTCCTCAACGGTCATCTGCATGTCATAAATCTTACGGTAAATACCATTCTGTTCCATCAGTTCCTCATGAGAACCTATTTCTGCAATCTTTCCTTTATCAAGAACCATGATACAGTCTGCCTGCATCAATGTAGTCACACGATGAGCGATCAGGATCACAGTAGCCTCCGCCAATTTTTCTTTCAATGCCTGACGGATCATGGCATCAGTCTGGGCATCCACAGCAGACAGAGAATCATCAAAGACCATGATCGGGGTCTTCTGGACTAACATACGTGCAATGGCTGTACGCTGTTTCTGACCTCCGGAAAGTGTCACACCACGTTCTCCGACAATCGTATCATACCCTTTGGTAAACTCCATAACAGAACGGTCCACACAGGCGATAGCAGCTGCCTCTCGAATTTCTGTGAGAGACAGATTTTCCTTAGTGATTCCGATATTCTCTGCAATGGTTCTGGAGAATAAAAACGGCTCCTGAAGCACCATGCCAATATTTTCACGTACCCATTCGCCTTTCATATCTGCGATATCCACACCACCGATGGTGATCTGACCATTTTCCGCAGGCAGATCGTACAGACGGTTCATCAAATGCATTAACGTAGATTTACCAGAACCGGTTCCGCCAAGAATACCGAATGTTGTTCCCTTCGGGATCGTAAAGCTCACATCGGAAAGAACCGGAATATCTCCATAACCAAACGTTACATGTTTAAATTCGATATCACCACGCAGATCCGGAGTCACTGCATCCGTTTTATCCTGCTCAGGTTGAGAGTTCATAATATAGCGGATACGCTCCACGGAAACGCTGGCCTTACTCATCTCTGAAATCGTGCGGCCCAGGGAACGCACCGGCCAGATCAGCATCGTATTATAAGAAACAAATGCAATAAACTCGCCTGCAGTCATCTCACCCTTTACACAGAAATAAGACCCCAGCACCACAATCAGCATGATCTGAAGGCCTGACACCAGATCACCGGTTCCCCAGAACAGAGACAGCGTGGTACAAAGCTTCATCCACTCATTGGTATAAATATGATTCTGCTTTTCAAAACGGTCCTTTTCATACTTTTCGCGGCCAAACGCACGCACTACGCGGATACCCGTAAGGTTTTCCTGTGCAATCGTAGACAGCACGCCTTCATTTTCATCGCACTGGGTAAAACGGTCCCGGATCCTGGAATGGAAAAAACCGGAATACATTACCACCACCGGAACAAATACCGCAGCTACCAGGGTCAGTTTCGGATTCATTGCGTACATAAAGGACAGAGACAGCACAATCATCATTACAATACGGAATACAGCTGTCAGCTGCTCCGATACGAAGTTCTTGATCATATCCACATCCGACGTGCATCTCTGGATAATATCGCCGGTCTGATTCTTCATGTGCCATGAAAACGGCAGACGCTGAATATGAGAAAACAGACTATTTCTCATGGTTTTTACAAACCGCTCCGCTCCCTTGCTGTTAAACAGTGTATTCAGGTAACGGCAGACAGCGCTTCCAAATGCGATTAGCGCAATCAGGATTCCAATGAACCACAGATTCGTCTTCAGGTAACTGACACCGCCGATTCCATCCACCATCTCAATCACAAATCCTGGAACATCCAGTTCCTCGGTTCCGATAATGCTGTCTACTGTTGTACGAATGATCTGTGGTGTCAGCATATCAAATGTATTGACCAGCAGAGCCGCAATAATACTGATAGCAAAATAAGTCTTACTTCCTTTTAAGAATTCCCACACCAGGGATAATTTTGTGTATTGTTTTGGATTCTTCGTTTTTACGCCATGATTTTGCACGTGTACGACCCCCCATTTTGTATATTTCACTCACTCTATCCAGTATAACATAAAAAGACCGTTCTGGAAATGTTCCCCACTCCAGAACGGTCATAATTTTCAGATAATCGGATTTATTCTGCGTCAAAATCCACATGATAGACATTGTCACCTGCGTGGATATCCACATACGGGAGATCAAACTGGTCATCCATGATGTCTACACGGCATTCGAAATGCACGTTTCCTTCTCCTTTGATCATCAGAAGATAGCTTCCATTTTCCTTCTCTTCCATCTCATCACAGATGTTGTTGTAGAGTTCTTCACCGTCTACCACACCCGGATAACCTGCATCTTTAATTTTCTTTTCGATCAATCTGTATAATTCCTGCATCACAGCCCTCGCTTATTTTTTCAATTTTTACTTCCGTTTCTGATTCTGTCTCTTCTTTCATCTTTTTCAATGCATCAAGAGCATCCCAGTTGGCACGATTGAAACGTTTCGTCAGTGTAAGAATCTCTTCACTGAGTTCATCAGTAAGCAGCCCTGCTTTCACCCTCCAGCTCCAGTTGTTATCCACAGTACCTGGTGTATTCATACGTGCGGAGTTGTCCAGTCCTGCCCAGTCCTGAAGCGGAACGATACAGGTCTCAGAAGCACACATCATCGCCATACGAATCATCTTCTTATACATATCCGCATCTGCTGTATGATGATCATCGATATACTCACGAATCTGCTCTTTTCCTTTTTCTGTCAGACTTGCGTACCACCCTGCAACGGTTTCGTTATCATGAGTTCCTGTATACACAACATTATTACTTCCAAAATTATGTGGTAAGTAATCATTTACACCGGTTGTATCTGCAACATCCCACGCAAACTGCAAAACTTTCATATTCGGGAAACCACTGTCTTTTACTAATTTGCGCACGCCGTCTGTCATAAGACCAAGATCCTCTGCGATGAACTTTTTCTCGCCAAGTTCTTTTTCCAGAGTCTTGAAAAGATCCATGCCAGGTCCCTTTTCCCAGTGACCATCTTTCGCTTTTCCGGTCGCTGCCGGAATTGAGAAGTATTCGTCAAAACCTCTGAAGTGGTCGATACGAACCACGTCATAAAGCTTAAAGCTGTACCATAAACGTGTCACCCACCAGTGATAACCTGTCTTTTTATGGTATTCCCAGTTGTAAAGCGGATTTCCCCATACCTGACCATCTGCTGCAAAGTTATCCGGCGGACAACCCGCAATATTTACCATCTTATTATTCTCATCTAACTGGAACAGCTCCGGCTGAGCCCAAACATCAGAGCCATCCGGAGAAACATAGATCGGAATATCTCCTACGATCTCAATGTGTTTATCATTGGCATACTTCTTCAGCGCACTCCACTGCTCATAGAACTTGAACTGTAAATATTTTTGGAATTCAATCTCAAAATAGAGCTTTCCACGATAGTAATCCATCGCCGGACCATAGTGCATGCGGATATCCTCCGGCCACTGAGTCCATCCTTTATCTCCTAAATAAGAGCGAACGGACATAAACAATGCGTAATCATCCAGCCACCAGAAATTCTCGTCGCAGAACTTTTTAAACGCGTCGTTTTTATAGATTTCGCTTCGCTCATACGCTTTGTGGAGCAGCGGAAGACGATTTTTACTGAGAAGATCATAATCCACCTTTTCCGGATCACTTCCAAACTCAACAGCCGCACACTCCTCTTCTGTCAGCACACCTTCCTTGATCAGGGCGTCTAAACTGATAAAATACGGATTTCCTGCAAAAGCCGAAAACGCCTGATACGGAGAATCGTATGCACCACCGTGGCTTGTAGACCCTAACGGTAAAATCTGCCAGTATTTCTGACCGGATTTCTCCAGCCAATCTACAAAATCATAAGCAGCCTGGTCAAAACAACCGATGCCGTACTTAGACGGAATGCTTGTAATAGAAAGTAAAATTCCTGCATTTCTTTTCATATCTGGTACTCCCTTCATTTCACTAATTTTATCATAATTTCAGTAGTTTTACCACACCTAAGTACAATTCCCTCTTCTAAAATACTACATCAAACATTTCTTTAGATCTTCCAAGTATCCTATTACACAAAAAAACTCCCCAAGACTGAAATCCTGAGGAGTTGTAAATCGTATTGAGTTGTTCTGAGACGTATGATT
>JAZOVL010000077.1:0-2338 GCA_045658685.1 Pilosibacter sp. | reverse complement strand
AATACTGTTTTGGGTGATATTAATGTTCTTTACATCATCTACATCATGTTCATAATATACAGCAATATATTTTCTCTTTTCGTTCTGTTCAGCGTGAGCCAACCTATACTCATCTCTCTCCTCTTCACTAATCGGTGTATCAGAGAGAGTATTCAAGAAATTGAGTAAGGTTGTCTTCCCTGTTCCATTTTCGCCAACTACAGCTGACAGATTAACAATTGGGGGGGATAAAAAGGGATTAAGATCACCCGTCCTGTTTATGCTGATTTTCTGTGTTTCCACATCATAGGATACATCGAATAAAGGTGAAAAATTAAATCCCCTCTGTTGAAAACAACCGTGTTCATCCTGATTTATCCATATATAAATTAGTTCTTTTTTCATAAGCACTTATCCTCATTCACCAGCACAAGGTTGGAACTCTGCTCTTTTATATCCAGAAGTCTCTGTGAAAAACCACTCTTCGAAAAAACGCCGTACACAACTTCGTATCCTCTATAGGTATTCCGGATTTCACTGGAGGATTCCACTTTCTTTTTCAGATCGAAATATACATCCGCATCCACCGGCTGTTTATGGTATTTACACTCTCCCAGGAACACACGTTTATTCTGATTATCAACCGCTGCCACATCAATCTGTGTGTCTCCCTGATAATCATTCAGCCAATAAGATCCCACTCTGGACGGAACAAAATCAATTTGCTTATCGGCACACAGTTTCGTGAAAATGGTTTTGCAAACATCTTCATATACAAACGCTATGAATTTGGATACAAAGTCCTTCTGCATCTCATCCAGAACAATCTGTGTGTTATCCAGTTCAAGCTCACCAGTGTACGGATGTACATACCGGAACCAGAAGCGAATGAAATTATCCGATATAAAGTAAAGTCCTTTCCTGGAACGCTCAATATTCTTTTCTGTAATCGGTACTTGTTTTTCCACAAAACCCAGTCCCTGTAATGTTGCAAGATATGGTGTCAGCGCAGATGTATCCAACTCCAGTACACCGGCGATTGCTCCCAGTTTATGATTTCCATCAGCAATTACCTTTAATATGGAGAAGTAATTTACCGGTGTCTGTACTTCCTCTCTGAGCAGAAAATTCGGCTCTTCATACAGGAAACCTGTTCTTGACAGTACAACACTTTGCAGTTGAGGTTCCAACCCCCCTGTTTCATCGAACAATTCCAGATACTTCGGCACACCTCCGGTCACTGCATAGTATTCCATTGCTTTTTCAAACGGCAGATTCTGCAAAGGATAGATATCCATGAAAGACAGGGGCATCAGCCGGATCTGAGCAGTACGGCGACCATACAGCGGACTATCATAAGACAGTGCATACTTCTGCATCATCCCGATGAGAGATCCACATAGGATCAGCATCACATTACTGTCCTTCAGAAACTCATCCCAGATATTCTGCAGAATGGACGGAAATGCCGCATTAGTTTTCACAAGATAAGGAAATTCATCGATAACAAGAACCTTCTTTTCCTCCGGCTGATAATCGGCCAGTGTCTGAAACAGATCGACCCAATCATGGAAAGTTGCCCGTGTGAGCATGGGATTTTTCATGCCACGGCCCAATACACCGGCAAACCGCTTCATACTTTGCGATTCCACTTCAGTTGTAGCAAGAAAATAAAAAGCATTCTTATTCCTGATAAATTCTTTTATCAATGTAGTCTTACCCACACGCCGTCTGCCGTATACGACAACAAATCCACCGTCATGCTGGTATTCTCTTTCCAGTGTTTCCAGTTCCGACTGACGTCCAATAAATCTCATGAAGCACCTCTTTTAATATAAATCATTTTATGATAATCTTGATTATATTATAGCAAAGAGGTGTGGTGTTGTCAATAGAATCTGTGATATTCCCAATATTTCCTCACCCATTCTGCCGGATGATCCTTGTCACGATTCCCATTGCCACATTACGCTCCGCATTGATCTTCGTCAGCACAAAGCTGACTTCATCCTTTTTTCCGGGCATACGGCTGTCATAGCAGGTATGTGCTATGGCATTCACCCCGTTGGAAAGACGGATGTACATCGTCCCGTTGTTCACATCGGTGACAGTACCTGCGTACTTCGCCTGCAGCTTGCACCGGCTGAGTTTTTCTCTGGCATCGGATTCCTGCACACTGCGGACATCCGCTTTGATCCTGACCTGCTCCTCCTCACGCTCCACCTGCAGAACACGGACAAGAATCTTGTCCCCCACATTATACAAATCGTGACAGTCTCCGACCCAGTCCCAGGAAAGATCACGGGCATAGATCGAACATTCTACCCCGAACACCTCCACGCGGATCACCTTCTCGGCG
>JAZOVL010000076.1:0-8045 GCA_045658685.1 Pilosibacter sp. | reverse complement strand
GTATATGGGATATCAGGAAATGTACAAACAGAAACTTGTGACAGCAGAAGAGGCTGTGAAAGTTGTAAAATCAGGTCAGTGGATTGATTATGGATTCTGTGCGAACCATCCGGTTACATTGGATAAGGCTCTTGCAGCAAGAATGGAAGCAGAGCCGGATTTAACACACTTAAATTTCCGTGGAGGTATTGCTCTTTGGGTTCCGGCTGTAACTCAGGTTACAGATGCTGAAAATCGTTTAAACTGGAACTCCTGGCATACATCTGGTATTGAGCGTAAATTTGTAGATAAGGGATTTGGCTATTATAATGTTCTCCGTTATTCTGAGATGCCGAGATACTATCGCGATAATATCAAACATCTGGATGTTCTTATGATGCAGGTTGCTCCGATGGACAATCACGGTTACTTTAACTTTGGTCTGAATGCTTCCCAGCTTGCAGCAGCTTGCGAGTGTGCAGATAAGATTATTGTAGAAGTTAACCAGAATATGCCGGTCTGCTTCGGTGGTCATGAGGTAAGTATTCACATCGATCAGGTTGATATGATCGTTGAAGGCGAGAATCCGCCGGTTGCTGAGATGGGTGCTGGTAAGGTTTCTGAGATTGATGAGGCAGTTGCGAAGTTAATTGTTCCGGAGATTCCGGACAAAGCCTGCTTACAGCTTGGTATCGGTGGTATGCCGAACGCAGTTGGCAGCTTAATCGCTCAGAGTGACCTGAAGGATTTAGGTGTTCATACAGAGATGTATGTTGATGCTTTCGTTGATATTGCAAACGCTGGTAAGATTAATGGTCTTTACAAAGCTCATAACAAGGGCCGTCAGGTTTATACATTCGCTGCCGGTACAAAGAAATTGTATGACTATATCGATGGTAATCCGGAAATGATGGCAGCTCCGGTTGATTATGTAAATGATATTCGTGTAATCTCTCAGTTAGATAATTTCATGTCTATCAACAACGCAGTTGAAATTGACTTATTTGGTCAGGTAGCTTCCGAGACAGCAGGCACACGTCACATTAGTGGTGCAGGCGGACAGCTTGACTTCGTTCTTGGTGCATACCTTTCCAAGGGCGGTAAGAGCTTTATCTGCTGTTCTTCTGCAATCCAGAATAAAGACGGCAGCTTAAAATCCAGAATTAAACCGTTTGTAACACCAGGTGGTATCGTAACATGTACACGTGCAAATACTCAGTATGTAGTAACTGAGTATGGTATCGTAAACCTTAAGGGTACATCTACATGGCAGCGTGCAGAGAAACTTATCTCCATCGCACATCCGGATTTCCGTGATGAATTAATCGCTGAAGCTGAGAAGATGAAAATCTGGTGCCCGAGCAATAAACGTTAATTTAAAAGAAAGCCGATGTGCGTGATAAGCATACATCGGCTTTTGCCTAAACATCGGATACATTTTGATAAATTACAGAAATGTGAAGGAGGAGCAACATGGAATATAAGAAAAATATTTTTACAATTGAAGATAATATCGGTATCATTTCCATGAATTTTCCGAGTAACCTGAATGCAATAGATATGGAAATGGTGGAGGAACTTTTAAGCCTTCTGGATGAATGTGAAAAAAATCCGGAAGTAAAAGTTGTTGTGATTAAGAGTGCAGGTAAAGCATTCTCTGCAGGCGGCGATATTGGATATTTCTATAAAAATATTCAGGCAGGCGGAGATATCAACATGGATGATCTGATTGCAAAAGCTGGTCTTGTTTCCTTGAACATTAAGAAGATGAGCAAGATGGTTATCACATCTGTAAATGGTGCAGCAGCAGGTGCAGGTGCAAACCTTGCTCTGTCCGGTGATTTTGTTATTGCAGCTGACAACGCAAAATTCATTCAGGCATTTATCAATCTTGGTCTTGTTCCGGATACTGGCGGTACATTCTTACTGAGCAAAACAATCGGTCCGGCAAGAGCAATGGAGCTTTGTGCGACAGGTCGTCCGCTTGGTGCGGAAGAAGCAAAAGCATGGGGGCTTGTATACCAGATATGCCCGAAGGAAGAATTGGAAGAGCAGACCATGAAACTTGCGAAAAAGCTGACATCAGGTCCACTGATTGCATATGGTGCATTAAAGAAACAGTTCTACGAAGCTAATTATGCAGATTATGGCAGATATCTGGCTGAAGGTGAAGTTCCGACACAGAGCATCTGTATTTCCTCTGAAGATTTCAAAGAAGGCGTTTGTGCATTTATTGAAAAGAGAAAAGCAGATTTTCAAGGCAAATAAGATAATGATTAATAAGGAATAGTCAGAGAGCATCTCATATTTTGTGGGATGCTCTTTGTTGTAATGAAGCTGGATTAGTGTTAAAATAAAAATCATAGGAATTTGTTCTGATTAATCAAAATAATGTGAGGGATGCAGCATGAGATTTGTGGAAGATATCAGCCGTTTTTATGGTACAGGCGAAAGAAATAAATCAGGTCAGACATTAGAGGAATTTCTGGATGGATATGATCCGAGGCAGTTTGATCTTCCGAGTAATACAACGGACATTATTGTAGTTCGTTGTCAGGAAGAATTGAAAAGTTGGGACCAGCAGTTGGAAGTTCTTCTTATCAAACGTGGAAATCATCCGGGAATTGGTTTTTGGGCGACTCCAGGTGGTTTTGTTGAAATGCGTGAGCATATGGATGATGGTGCAGCAAGAGAATTGGAGGAAGAAACAGGGATTCAGGGACTTCCGCTTGTACAGATGTCCACCTGGGGAGATTTCGACAGGGATCCGAGATGGCGTGTGATCACAACATCTTATCTTGCATTGGTGGAAGGTGATATTGCAGTTCAGGCAGGTGACGATGCAGCAGATGCGTTGTGGTTTAAAGTGAGTCTGAATCAAGAAGCGAATGATACAGAGAATCGTACTGAAGTGTGGAATCTGAATTTAGTAAATGAAGAGTGTAAAATTCAGGTTGGTGCCAAAATTGAGATTATCCACAGTGGACATAAACTTTTAGATAAAAAGCAGTATCGTATTGTGGAAAACAATGGTCTCGCTGCCGATCATGGCTGTCTGGTCACTCAGGCTTTACTTTATTTGAAGGAAAAGCTGGAGAGACAGTAATATAAATTATGTAGTGAAAGGGGAAGTATGAAATGGACTACATAACAAAACTAATGATAATTGTCCCGGTATTTTTTATTGCGGGAATCATTGATTCTATCGGAGGTGGTGGAGGATTGATCGCATTGCCGACATATTTGATGATCGGCCTTCCGATTCGAACTGCATACGGCTGCAATAAATTACAAGCCGGTCTGGGAAATTTAGTATCTGCTATTAAATATTTTAAGAAAAATATGGTGGATTTAAAAATTGCTCTGATTTCGGCTATTACAGCAATGACAGGTGCTTATATCGGTACAAAGATTATTTTTCTTTTACCTGAGGAGACAATCCAGAAAGCGATTACAGTAGTATTGCCAATCATTGCCCTTGTTATGGTACTTCGAAAAACCGATGCAAGAAATGTGATCTTAAAGAGTGAGATTTCGAAGAAAACCATTGTGCAGGCGTTAATCGTTGGTGTGATCATGGGCTTTTATAACAGTTTGTTCGGACCTGGTGTCGGTACAGTTGCGATCATCGGATTTACTATGTTGATGCATTACGATGCGCGTGTAGCATCCGGTAATGGTAAGGTGTTGATTGTCTTGACCAATGCGATTGCTCTGGTAAGCTATATTAAAACAGGAAGCATTGCATATGAAATTGCAGCTCCAGCGGCTCTTTCAGCGATCGCAGGCAACCTGGTTGGTGTGAATCTTGCAATTAAGAAAGGCGAGAAGATCATTAAGCCGGTTATGCTCATAGTTGTTATTTTAACTGTGGTTAAGTTTGCAATGGAAAATAATATTTGGGGATAACTGTTGCGGAAGAAGAATAGTTTGTGTTACAATTAAAGATAGATTTTGTCTTGAATTTCTTAGGACAAAGAGGATAAAGGAGCAGGAATCATGGGCAGGATTTATTATATCATGGGAAAAAGTGCCACAGGAAAGGACACGATTTATAAAGAAGTTTTAAAGCAGCGTCCGGACCTGAAAACAATCGTGATGTATACGACCCGCCCGATTCGTGAGGGAGAGGCTGACGGTGTGGAATATCATTTCCGGACGATTCCGGAAATGGAGGAAATGCGAGATTCCGGAAAGATGATTGAGTGCCGCATGTATCAGACTGTGTTCGGTCCGTGGTATTATTTTACGATGGATGATGAACAGTTTGATCTGGAGAGGGATGCAAATTATCTGATGATCGGAACATTGGAGTCTTACGAGAAGATGCTCCGCTACTTTGGACAGGATGCAATCCGACCGATTTATATTGAGGTTCCGGATGGGATCCGTTTGCAGCGCGCAGTTGCAAGGGAGAGCACCCAGAAGAAGCCGAATTATAAAGAGACTTGCAGACGATATTTGGCGGATGAAGATGATTTTGCAGAAGAGAATCTGATACGTCTGGGGATCGAAGATAGATATTTGAATCTGGAATTGGATGAGTGTCTGAAAGATATTTTGAAGAATATCCAGTAGTATAAAATAACTGGCAGGAGGGGTGACTATGGCAGAGAACAAATTACTTGGTTTCAATGATATTCTTGGTAATGATATGATCAAGGAGCATTTTCAGAAGGCGATTGAGAATCACAAGGTCTCTCATGCGTATATTCTGACTGGTGAAGCAGGAACCGGCCGTAAATCGATTGCCAATGCATTTTCTATGGCACTGCTCTGTGAAAAGGGCGGCAAGGAACCATGCATGATATGTCACTCCTGTAAGCAGGTGCTTAGTGGAAATCATCCGGATCTGATTTACGTGAAACACGAGAAGCCGAACAGCATTGGTGTTGATGATATTCGTGAGCAGATCAATGATACGATCATGATTCGTCCATACAGTAGTTATCATAAGATTTACATTGTGGATGAGGCGGAAAAAATGACGGTGCAGGCGCAAAATGCACTTCTGAAAACCATAGAAGAACCACCGTCTTATGCAGTGATCATTTTGATCACGACTAACCAGGAAGCATTTTTACCGACGATTCTTTCCAGATGTGTGCAGCTCAAATTAAAGCCTCTGAAGGATTTTACCGTAAAGAGTTATCTGGTGGAACATCTCGGAGTTGCAGAAAAAGAGGCGGAAATTTGTGCAGCGTTTGCAAGAGGTAATCTTGGTAAAGCGATTCATCTGGCAGCATCGGATGAATTTAAAGAATTGTATTTGAAAGTCATGGTTTTGATTAAACATATTGAAACCATGGATATTGTGGATCTTTTAGATAAGATTCGTGAAATGAAAGAATTAAACTTTGAAATGGGCGAGGTATTGGATCTTCTGCAGCTCTGGTACCGGGATGTTCTGATGTTTAAGGTAACAAAGGATATGAATCTGCTGATTTTCAAAGATGAATATAAAACGATTAATGGAATGGGGCAGAAGGTTGGATATGAAGGTCTGGAGAAGATTCTGGCTGCCATCGAGACATGCAGAACCAGACTGGATGCTAATGTGAACATGGAACTGGCGGTGGAATTATTGCTGCTGACTATGAAGCGCCCATAATAAGGAGAATATTAAGAATGACTAAAGTAATCGGAGTTCGTTTCCGCAAAGCAGGAAAAGTATATTATTTCAGCCCGGGGGAGGAAGATATTAAGACCGGACAGCATGTAATCGTAGAAACTGCACGAGGCGTAGAATACGGATATGTGGTGTTAGGGACCCACGAGGTAGATGATAAGAAAGTGATTCAGCCGTTGAAGCCGGTGATTCGTATGGCAACAGAGGCGGATGAAGAGACGGAACGTAAAAATAAAGAAAAAGAGAAAGAAGCATTCAAAATCTGTCTTGAGAAGATAAAAAAACATGATCTTGATATGAAGTTAATTGATACAGAGTATACATTTGATAATAACAAAGTGTTATTCTATTTTACAGCAGACGGAAGAATTGATTTCCGTGAGTTGGTTAAGGATCTGGCTTCTGTATTTAAGACAAGAATCGAGCTTCGTCAGATTGGTGTGAGAGATGAGACTAAGATTGTCGGCGGTATCGGTATCTGCGGTCGTCCGCTCTGCTGTGCTTCCTATCTTTCTGAGTTTATTCCGGTTTCTATTGAGATGGCGAAGGAACAGAATCTGTCTCTGAATCCGACAAAGATTTCCGGTGTTTGTGGAAGATTGATGTGTTGTCTGAAATATGAGGAGGAGACTTACGAGGAGCTGAACAGCAAACTTCCGAACGTAGGTGATTATGTAACCACAGACGATGGTCTGAAGGGAGAAGTTCACAGTGTGAGCATCTTGAGACAGATGGTAAAAGTAATTGTTACGGTCAATAATGATGAGAAAGAAATCCGCGATTATAAGGTTGATCAGTTGAAGTTCCGCCCGAAGAGAAGACGTGAGAGAGTGAATATTGATGCGGAATTGAAGCAGCTGGAAGCACTCGAGAAAAGAGAAGGGAAGTCTAAGCTCGATGACAACTAATCAGATAGAAGGTCTGCTTGAAAATGAGAGAGTAGATGATCTGCAGAGAAATGGTCTGAAAATCATTCAGAAGACAGATGGTTTCTGCTTTGGTATGGATGCCGTACTGCTTTCCGGATTTGCGCATGTGAAACGTGGAGAAAAGGTTCTGGATATGGGAACCGGTACTGGAATTATTCCGCTTTTGCTTTCTGCAAAAACGCAGGGAGAGCATTTCACAGCGTTAGAAATCCAGAAAGAGATTGCTGAAATGGCAGCACGAAGCGTGGCGATGAACCATTTGGAAGACAAAATCGAGATTGTAAATGGAGATATCAAGGAAGCCAGCCGGATTTTCGGAGGGGCTTCCTTTGACGTCGTTACTACGAATCCGCCCTATATGAATGATGCCCATGGACTGAAAAATCCGACGGAAGTGAAGGCAATTTCCAGACATGAGGTTCTTTGCACGCTGGAGGATGTGGTTCGTGAAGGAGCAAAGGTGCTGAAATCCGGTGGAAGAATGTATATGGTGCATCGTCCGCATCGTCTGATCGAGATCATTACAGCGATGAAACAGTACAAAATGGAGCCGAAGCGGATGTGTATGGTACATCCGTTTAAGGATAAAGAGGCGAACATGGTTCTGATTGAGGCTGTGAAGGGCGGCGGTTCCTGGCTGAAGATGGAGGCTCCGATTATCGTATATAAAGAGCCGGGCGTTTACACGGATGAGATTTATGATATTTACGGATATTAGGAGAATGAAACATGCAGGGAAAATTATATTTGTGTGCGACACCGATTGGAAATCTGGATGATATTACATTTCGTGTTCTCAATACATTAAAGGAAGTGGATTTGATAGCGGCGGAGGATACCCGCCATAGCATTAAGTTATTAAATCATTTCGATATCAAGACTCCGATGACCAGCTATCACGAATTTAATAAAGTGGACAAGGCGAAATATCTTGTGGAAAAGTTACGTGAAGGTGTGAACATTGCGTTGGTAACGGACGCCGGAACACCTGGTATTTCTGATCCGGGTGAGGAGCTGGTGCGCCAGTGTTATGAGGCAGGGATTGAAGTAACATCTCTTCCTGGTCCGGCTGCGTGTATTACAGCTCTCACATTATCCGGATTGCCGACCAGAAGATTTGCATTTGGAGCATTTCTTCCGTTTGAGAAGAAAGAAAAGCAGATTATTCTGGATGAACTGAAACATGAAACCAGAACGATCATTCTCTACGAAGCTCCGCATCGTCTTGTGAAGACTCTTGGAGATCTTTATGAGGCTTTAGGTGAGAGAAATATTACAATCTGCCGTGAGTTGACTAAGAAATATGAGACTGCGTTCCGTACAACATTTTCCGGAGCATTGGCTCATTACGAGATGGAAGAGCCGAAGGGCGAGTGCGTGATCGTTGTGGAAGGAAGGACTCACGAGGATATTAAGAAAGAGAAAGAGCAGGCATGGGAGACAATGCCGATTGAGGATCATATGGAGAAATATCTTTCTCAGGGAATCGATAAAAAAGAGGCCATGAA